>JADFMM010000092.1 GCA_022563885.1 Planctomycetota bacterium
TCGTGATCGATTGAGCGACACCGGAGACGTAGTGCGCCTACGTTGAGGCTTTCGCGATTGAGGAACGGCCAAAGACGACCTGAAGATGAGATGGAGAAGCGGTAAGTTATTGTTGTGCGGGTCCTAAGCCCCACCGCTACTCAGGTAGGCGACCAATTCTTGCGGCACGTAAAAACTGGAAAACCCCAGAACATCCTCAATTTGCTCCCCCGTCAGACTGGTGCCTGCCTGGGAGACGCTGATTTCCGCGTTCACGATGATACCATACTTCGCACTCGTTGGGGCCGAGACCTTCCCGCCCGATTGGCTTTGAAACGTGGGGCGCAAGGTCAGTACGACGTGTTTGCCCGAAATCACCTTTTCCAGGACAATCTGGACGTTTCGAAGATCCTCCCGCCAGGCTTGATTCGCAAGCGCTTCGACCATCAAATCCAAGGAGTTGTCCTCGGACGTGTCGAAAATGAGTTCATGGGCAATAGCAATGCGGGGCATGACTCTACCGCCGAAGAGCGCAGTGAACTTTTCCAGGGACTCTACCAGCTCCGCTTCAAAGGAATCTGTTTGGATTTCCCTTGGCCTTCCCAGGAAGAGACGTTTGGGCACCGTGAACACCGGTCCCCGCGGTGCCAAGACAAATGTGGACATCTGCGCCTGCTTTCCGTCCCCCAGCACGAAGGTCTTGTTCACTTGGCACTGATTGGGTCCAGAGAGCAGGGTTTCAAACAGGGCGGGATAGCGTTCAATCAACCAGTTGGCAAAGTTCTGCAATGCCACCCGATCCTGTTCCAAATGGACTCCGGGTCGAACGTCCAGGCAGTACTTAATCACATGCTGGGAAATCTTGCTTATGTCAAAATCATATGTCATCTCTTCTTCCTATTCTTCCTGGTGCCCGGTAATTAGGACAACGTATTCTCCCTTTGGTTTCACGGGCAATCTCGCAAGTAGTTGACTCATCATGCCCCGCTCGACGGTTTCAAACTTTTTGGTCAGCTCTCGTGCAAGAACGGCCTTTCTATCTCCATAGACCTCAACCGCGTCTGCCAGAAAGCTGCCTATCCGGTAGGGACTCTCATAGAAGATGAGCGTATGCACAGACCTCGCATCCACCGCCAAGAATCGCTTTCGGGCGCCGCTCTTGCGGGGGGCGAAACCACGAAAGGTGAAACCATGAGTGGCCAAACCGGAGAGGATCAGAGCAGGCACAAAGGCCGTCGCACCGGGGACCATCGTCACCGCGGTCCCTGCTTCAATCACGGATCGGACCAGAACATAGCCGGGGTCCGCAATTCCGGGCGTCCCTGCGTCCGTCACCAGGGCGACGGATTTGCCCTCGGCAAGCCCTTCCAAGACTCGCCTGGTGGCGCCCTTCTCGTTGTGCTCATGAAAGGAAATCTGCGGCGTCTCGATGTGATGGCGTTTGAGCAGTCTACCTGTACGTCGGGTATCCTCGCTCGCCACGAAGTCGACCTCACGCAGGGTATCAATCGCACGCAATGATATGTCTCCCATGTTCCCTATCGGCGTCGCAACCAAATAGAGCATTCCAGCTCCTTTACTCTAGATCACCAAGCTCATAGAGGATCAAGGCGACCCCGCCACCGCAGCGGTTTCTGTCCGCAATACGCGCGGTCCCAGCCGAACCTGTTGCGCCCCTGCTTCAAGGCAAAGTTCCACCTCCTCGGGATCGAAGCCGCCTTCCGGGCCGACGAACAGGCCAATCGAAACGGGCTTCTCTTTTGCAAGCTGCCCCATAGCCCGATGCAACGCCACACCCTCCCCATTGGGCGTGGCAACCAGGCGCAGGTCCAGATCCGCCGCCCCGTCCAACGCCGGACACAACGGCACCGGCCGCTCCAAGACCGGAATCCGAGCTCGTCCACATTGCTCTGCGGCTTCTCTCAAGATTCGCCGCCAACGTTCAAGTTTCTCTTTCTTAACGCCCTGTCTCGTCCGGACCAGGCCCCGCCTCGTGAGCATAGGCACGAACCGGGACACGCCCAATTCCGTCCCTTTCTGCAAGACCCATTCAAACTTATCCCGCGCCAACAGGCTCGGATACAGGGTCAATAGCGCCTTCGGCTCACCCGCTGCCCGGCGTTTGTGAACGACCACACCGGAAGCCTCCTTCGCGTCAACCCGTTCCAGCCGAACGTCATATTCCCACCCCAGATTATCTAGAATGAGCACAGGGTCCCCCGTTCCAGTCGCAACACGTGACATAATTGATGCGACTGGGCTTGCGTCAATCGGACCAACCGGTCGGAGATGGCCTCACTGGACACAAAAAAACGGTTCATGGATCGGAAGTCTACGAGAAGAGGGGTTTTGTGGCAAGCGGAATGGCGTCTTGGGCCGGAGCGTAAACTGAGCGCGCCGAAAAAAACTCCTCGAGTAGGACTCGAACCTACAACCTAGCGGTTAACAGCCGCTCGCTCTACCAATTGAGCTATCGAGGAATAAGGTGACCAGGGGAAGCCGGCGAGCACCGTCCCTCTGGCACGGGCCGGTATTATGGCAAAGGGCCGCAGGCATTTCAACCACTTTTGTTGGGAATCCAGCCTTTTTCGCCCTGGATCAAGACGGGGGTGATACTGGACAAGGACCCTGCAATTCGGTATACTGTAGGGCCCTTTTAGGCTACTCAGACTGTATTGCACTCGGGGGCGGACCGTCCGCGGTATCGACAGTTTTTTGTCCAGACTACTCCGGTTAGCAGGAAACAGAAGACTGAGTGAAGACTTAGGTTAAGCGTCTTTGATATTCGAGCTGAGCGTGTCAGAGGGGCATGGCGGTTCGGCAAATGATCCTTCGCGATGGCAAAAAATATTCTAAATGTAGGTGGCTACACGATTCTCAAACGGCTGGGTAACGGTGCGCGCAGCACGATTTACTCGGCCGTGGACGATGAGGAAGACAGAATCGTTGCCTTGAAGCGAGTCATTCTCGAGAGACCAGAGGATGTCCGCGTCTTCGAACAGACTGAGACGGAGTTTAAGGTCGCCAACAAGATTGACCATCCCTATGTGCGCAAGTGCTTCAAGCTCAGGAAGGTGCGACATCTGTTCAAGGTCAAGGAACTCTTGATGTCGATGGAGTTGTTCGAGGGTAAGACGCTGGAGGAGGCCTCCACCCTGAGCCTGGGAGACGTCCTGCTCATCTTTCGGATGGTGGCGACCGGACTTAACGCCATGCACCAAAAGGGCTTCGTTCACTGCGACATGAAACCCAACAACATCCTCATCAACAAGTCGGGTGCTATCAAGATCATTGACTTGGGACAGAGCTGCAAGATCGGAACCACAAAAACTCGCATTCAAGGAACGCCCGATTATATAGCGCCGGAGCAGGTCAAGCGAAAGGAACTGGGGCCCAAAACGGATATCTTCAACTTAGGCGCAACCATGTACTGGGCCTTGACGGGCAAAAACATACCCACCCTCATTCCGAAAACCACCAATAGCGTCGGAATGGTCGAGAAACCCCGAGACTGCCCAAACCCGCGCTCGCTCAAGAAACAGATCCCCGCCGAAGTGTCTGAGTTGGTGATGAAGTGTGTCAAGGACAACTCTGCCGAACGTCCGCGAAACATGATGGAAATCATCTCTTGTCTGGATAGAGTGATCCAAGCTATTTTTGGTGATCGAATTAAGGCAAAGAAAAATGGCCCAGGCAACGATTGATCTTTTCGCCGAGGGGAGCGAGGTAAACAGAAAATCTCCCCGCCGCCAGGGCAACGTCGTCTATTTGCCGGACCAGGGCTCGCTGGTCGTCGCGGGTGACTTGCATGGACACAAGCGCAACTTTGAACGAATCATCAACTATGCGGACCTATCCCATCATCCGGACCGCCATGTGGTGCTGCAGGAGATCATCCATGGAGGGCCTCAGACGGCCACCGGCGGATGCCTCTCCTACACCCTCTTGCTGGAGGCCATCCAGTACAAGCTCCATTACCCCGACCAAGTCCACTTGATCATGGGCAATCACGACACGGCCTACATCACAGGCGCGGAAGTCATGAAAGACAGTCGCGAGATGAATCGGGCCCTGAGTCACGGACTGGAGACGGCGTTCGGGCTCGACGTGGATAGGGTCGAGACAGCCTTCAAAGAATTCCTCCTCTCTCAACCACTGGCCGTCAAGACGGAAAACTGCATCTGGGTGTCGCACTCCCTGCCGTCGGACCGTCTGGTCGATCAGTTCGATGCCGAGATACTAAACAGAGAACTCACGGTCGAGGACTGCGACAAACCGGGGTCGGTCTATGTCCTCACCTGGGGCAGACGGATGAGCCAAGCGCTCCTCAACAGGATGGCACAGACCCTAGGGGCCGAGGCTTTCATCTTGGGCCATCAAGCCCAACCGGAGGGCTGGGGCAGAGCCGGAGACAATTTAATCATTCTCGCCTCGGAACATAACCATGGCTGCTTCATCCATATCAACCTGGACGGCTACTGCAACGCCGATCACCTGGAAAAAGCGGTCAGACCGCTTAGTTCCATCTTGTAGCTTCTTGCTGTCTTGTCTCTTTCGAGGGTATCATCAGTCTCTGTCAGCGTAATGAGTCCTAATGGATTGGTACAACTACATCTTTTTGGGGGCTGCGGTCGCTCAACTGCTTAGCCTGATCAACACATACCGCAACTACCGCTACGCTTTGACGAAGGAACAACGGAGGCCGATCGCGTACGCCTCCAACACGATCTTGGTTGTACCCTGCAAAGGACTCGACGACAACTTCCAGAGGAACATTGAATCCTTTTATGCCTTAGATTTCGAGCCCTACTCGCTCTGGTTCGTCGTCGAGGATGAGTCGGACCCCGCCTATGCCGAACTCCAGCGAATCCGAGAAACCCTCGAGGCCAAGACCCAGGCCAAAGAGGTGCGAATACGGGTCGCAGGCCACACCCGCTCGTGCAGCCAGAAACTCCACAACCTGCTGTACTGCTACCGCAGGGTCCCGAAGGAGACCGAGGTCATCGCCTTCGCGGACTCAGACATCTGCGTCCACCCCTTCTGGCTCTCACGACTCGTCTGGCCCCTGCGCAAGGCGAGGATCGGCGTCTCCACCGGTTATCGTTGGTTCGTCCCCATCCGCAACAACTTCGCAAGCCTCGCCCTGTCGGCCATGAATGCCAGAGTCGCCCTGCTGCTGGGAAACACTCGCTTCAGTCAGGCCTGGGGGGGCTCCATGGCCATCCGGACAGAGATCTTCCGCAACATCGGTCTCGAACGGATCTGGCAGACCGCCGTAAGCGACGACCTTTCCCTCAGCTACGCGGTCCGTAAGGCCAGACTCAAGATCGCGTTCGTACCCTCTTGCCTAGTCGCCTCTTATGTCTCCACTAATTGGCGTGACCTCATTGAATTCACCCGGCGTCAATTCCTCATCACCCGCGTGTGCACGCCGCTGACCTGGTCCTTCGGCCTCTTGGCCAACCTCCTCTCCGTCTTGGGCCTGTGGGGAGCGATCGCCTTCTCCATTCAAGCCGCAGTGACGGAGACCTCCGAGTCTCTCCCGGGCCCTGCGATCTCCAACCTCCACTTTGCCCCGGCGATTGTGGTATTCCTGCTCCTCTGTCAGGTCTGTCAGGCCGTACTAAGGCAGCGGCTGATCTGGCAACTCATGCCTCAAGAACGCACGAGAATGAATCGCACCAAATGGGCAGACCTAGTCGGGTTTTGGCTATGGTCCCTGCTGATGCTCGGAGCCATTCTATTGTCCGCCGTGGGACGAACGATCCGCTGGCGGGGGATTCGGTACAGACTTATCAGCCCTATCAAAACCGTCGTCCTAGACGAAAGACCCGTCAGGGATAGCAAGGCACGGGGTCTGTTTGATGAGGCAACCCCTGATCAGCGTGGCACGAAAAAAACGGGCCATCCTGTTTGAAACCTTAGGAGCCGCGCATAAATAAGTGAGTCATTGAATGATGCAGGGTTCCTTAGAGGCACACTTGGACCCCAAATTGTCCAGCTTATTTCTGGCCGATCCCTTGCCCAAAAGATCTTTAAAAAAAGACCCGGACGGATGTCGTCCGGGTCAGGGCTTGCCTGCTTCTGTGGCAGGCATGTCAAGAATAAGTTAGTGGTCCCTTGGTTACCGTGTCGGCCATGACTACTCACATTTGCACTCCATAACCACCGTCCAGCCCTTTTCCTTATCCTCGGAGAACTTGGCCGACATGGTGCACTTCTTTTTGCCGGGGCAAACCCCCTTACACCGGAGTTTCCAAACTCTGCCATCTTTCCAGGTGATTTTCAGCCATTTCTCTGTCTCGCCGAGATCCCTCTTTTCTTCGACCTTTCTGATGGTTTTATCGTCTTTAAAGTTTACTTTGCTCGTAGTGCCCTGGTACTTGTATACTTGGTATTTCCAATCCCAGAGGTAGATGTTGATGGCACAGTTTGCCTTACAGAGGCATGCTGCGCCGTCATCCATCTGACGAAGCGCGATCGTATCGAGCAACACCATGCCACGGCCGCCGGGCTGGCCTTGGTTTGGGTTTCCTATGCCCAGAGTGAGACAGTAGATACAGCTCAGATCGACCCCCTGCTCGGCGAATGCCGCCAGGTCAAACGTCAACGGCTGCCACTGGGTCAACTGCAAATCCAAGGGACTGGCGGTTTGGACAACACCCTGTCCTCCCCTGCAGTCAAAAAGTCTCACATACATGTCCTCGGGTGTGTTGGTCGGATCTCCATAGATCCACAACGACAGGACGTTCGGATCACCGGCGGTCCAATCCTCGGGTTCGGAAAAGACCCTCTGGATCTCCGAAGTGGTCGCTCCCGGAACGTGCCCCTCAAGATCCCTCAGGCGGCCGGCGTTGTCATAGTAAAGCGGCAGAGACTGACGGCCACTATGGACAATCTCAGTCTCCATATGGGGAGGATCCTCATGGCCAATCAGAGCACCCGTACCGTTACCGGCGAAACCGTCGACCCAATGCGTCCAGATCGTTTCGATGTCTAACTCGAAATCGGCGAGGACGGGCACCCGCTCGACCATGAAACCATCCACCTGGCCACCGGGAAACGAACCGTCCGGCTGCACGTGAATCGTGTGCTCCTCGTTCTCCGCCTTGCCGTCACCCTGTGTCGGGTCATCGACGTAGGTAATCTCGTAGCTGCCGTCAGAAAACTGCACAATGGAGGTGATCATGGCAGCATGGCCCCCATTGGGGTCCCAAGCGATCAGAATCTCAACATCGGCTCCCGCATCGATCGCATCCATGACATCGCCGATGTTCTCCATGCCGTAGACCAGTTCGGTATCGATGGGCAGACCGTTGTCTTCCGTGTACTTTTTCTTACCCTTGAGCATGTCGTCGTCGGCAGTCCCAGATTCATCGGTGTTCATGTCCTCATAGAGGCCGTCGTAAATGTCCTGGGCGCCGTCCGTATCAAAGCCGTGGGCGTTACCGAGGTATTCGATTGAACGCGCCGCCGAGGCCGGGGCACAGCCATTGACTGCCTCATTGACTTCCGCAATCTCGCCGGCCGCCCACCACGTCCACGCCCAGTCCACCGGCACATCTCCCGGCAGAAGAACGCCGATCCAGGGACCAATAGTCACTGGCAGGTCAGACAGTCCCGAGCCGCCACCGGCAAATCCACCGGTGTGATAGGGTCGAGCGGTGACGGGAGTCAGGTGGACCTCTACCGCGGGGAACTGGGCCACCGGATGGTCCGTCACAACGATACCGACCCACATCTCGGTCACATCCTCGCCTTCACGCGCCGGCAAGCGAAACTGGACGGTGGGACTGGAATTGTCCATATACGGCTGATCGGGATAGGCCAGATACAGGTTCCGCACCACCCACTGCGCTTGGTTCCTGGTAGGGTCCGCCGACTCGACAACCACGTTGATGTAGGCGCCGCCATTGTTCACCAGAAACTCCGCCTCGGTCCCATCAAAGTCAAGCGCCATCTCCCCCACCAGCGAATCCGGCCACAGCGGTGTCAGGTCCTCACCCAACCAATCCAGTTGGTAAAACTGGGCGCTCACGGCGAGGGCATTAGCTGCGTTGTTTCGGTGTTCCTGTGCACCACTGCTGCCATCCAGGTCAATGTCGCTGCCATCATAGGCATCCGGGATGCCACCGCCGTATTGGTTAGGCAGTGGCGGTACGTTAGTCTGGGCCATCGCTACGCCTGCGTAGACGAGTAGCGCCGCCAGGAACGCCGCGCCATGACGGTGCGGACGTGTCGTCTGACTATTTGTCTTGGTTTCTCGGTTGTTTTGTCTTGGTTCCATTTTCGTTGCTCCTTTCGACTGGTTTCACATTGTTTTTCAAACACACCGTTGCTTTGAATAAGGATCCGTTATTCACATGAAGGTACGGAACCCTTCCAGCCGTCTTGCGCAGAAATGGGAAAAATTATTGCGTCATGCACGCTAGGGAGGGTTCGTGAGAAATGAGGACCGGCAGGAAATAACCTGGACTTTTGAATGCCCAATTGCACCCCATCTTGGATCGGTTCTCAATCGCACAATCCAGATCCCTCGACTTCGCTCGGGACAGGCTCCGAACAGCTCCGCCTGTAGTTTCGCTCAATTGGGCGTGACTCAATATGGGGCACACTTGGACCCCAATTTGTCCAGCTTATTTCTGGCCGATCCCTTGCCCAAAAGATCTTTTAAAAAAAAGACCCGGACGGGTGTGGTCCGGGTCAGGGCTTGCCGAGGTCTCAAAGCGAGTCCCACGTACAGGTCTCACCATAGGATACGGGGATCACACGGGGATCTTGCGCCCATGTGGGAAATATTTTCAAAAATGGTGACCGCTACCATAACAGGCAACCCAGCTCCGGCAGCGAGACCTATGGTATGTCGACAGAACAAGAGTGGATCGCACATCCTTCCGTGCGAGGTTTGGCGCTTCCTGCACAACGCCTACGGCCCCGTCCAAAGGATCGATAGGGGAAAAATTATACCGATCTCACCGTAAAGATTAACGGCGGTGATCGATTTCGATCCTCCACTCCAAGCCGACACTTCCATGTGCGCCAACAATGGACTGGGTGAACCATAGCCTGTATCGCAGTTGCTACGCACGAATTTCCCCTCACTCTTGTCAAGGTCACAGGCATAGAAATACTGGGGATTGTAGGTGAGATTCACTCCCGTGATCCAGATCGATCCCTGGCCGTTCGTCGTTATACCGGTCACATGCTGGATCCCGTTGACGGTAACGGTCCGCTCTCGCTCCAAGGTCTCGGTGGATAGTCCATAGACCATAGAGACTGTGGGACGATTCGGTTCAAAGAGTCCTTCGGCGAGATAAATCTGTTGTGAATGGGCATCGTAACAGAGCCCCATCGGGTCACGCAGCATCGGCGGGTGTTCATCTAGATAATGACGTCTTAATACCACCCCGTTGGGATCGAACTGCCATAACAGATCGCTGCTGTTTTGACCGTGGACATTGAGCAGGTACACACGCCCGGCTTCATCGACTTCAATCTCGCGCAGACCCACGAGGTTCGGATTCTGGCCACTCTTTCCTGATAACTCCGGATCGATATAGAGTTGGTTGACACCGTATAGGCCCGAGCTGTTTATCTTCAGTTTTGCGGCCGCCAGATAGACCAGATAGGGGTAATTGGGATCCATCAGATAAGGATTATTGGGATCTACGGGCTCTTTGACCACCACTGGCACCACATAGACATGGCCATCATGAAAGGCCGCATCCCTGATCGGACGACCCCAGGGATTCGTCTCACTGCCCTGGAGACCGATGGTGACCGTCTTGCCCTTAAACGTCTGTTGGCTAGCACCAATAACGACATCTCCGTTGAGCCGACAGAGCCCCTTCTGACTGTTAATCACATAGATCTGGCCATGTCCGTCACGAACAAGGCGTTGATTGCTATGATTCGGATAGAACACCACTTCAACCTGCGAGCGATAGTTTCCTGTCTGATCCAGGATGACGCCAACCAAGAGATCATCGTGGGTCAAGAACTCTTTATCCAGAAGGGCGTTATACTTGCTTGCTTTACCTAAGATCAGTAAATCACTCGGTAGGTCTGCCACAGTAGCGGATTGGAGCCGTCTTGAGGTCAGGACCCTCAAGCTCGACACTGACCAGGAGTTCACCAGACCGGGCACCAAAGGACTATCACAGAGATTCCGACAATCAGAACCCGAACAACGATTTGTGATATCTGACCAGAACTTCACATCTTCGGCATCGACATATTTATCCTCGCTATACCCCCTATCCAAACAGGGTAGTGGGCTTGTCTTACCGGAATATCCTGCCGCACTGCGACCGCAACCGGCCGCAATCAAACTATAATCATCCAGAGTCACGACCGAATCTTTCGTGACATCCAAGCAGATCCCCTCACACCATGAAAACACTTCTACGTCGTCTACGACCACGCCCTCATCTTCCTCGTCGGAACTGGATGACACTGAGTTGAGAGAGAACTCTCTCAAGATACGGATGATTGAGACACCCGTGGGTCCAACCAGTCTAAATTCCAACCAGATCCCCCCCTGCTGGGACGCCAACGAACTTATAACCACCCGTTGTTCAAAAGACCCAAAACGATCGCTAGCGACGGAACCGGGACGACCCTGGGGCGGGGGCAACACCCGGCCGACCAGAAACCTGTCGGGGTCGTCATCCAACAACGTAAAATGATTGGAGGCGTAGACCTCCAATACCAGGCCTTGCCTGGTGGTTTTGAAGTGGTATTTAAAGCGCACCAGCACGCGGTCTTCACTAAAGGCTCCCATGCTGATCTTGGCACGGGCCGGGTTGTTGGGGCGATACCGCAAGTGCAGCATCCCATTGGGATCGGGAGGACTGTCTACCAGGCGCTCGACGAGTGTCACATCCGCAGTGTTGTTGTCTGTGACGCGTTCCATATCACTCGCTTCATTAAAATCGATGAGACCGATGGTGTATACGTAGGGTGTAACAGGTATATGTGAAAGGAGCCGTATATCGTCAAAAACTAGGAGGCCGTTACCGCCGGGGTTTCGGCTGTTTGGATTGCCGACACCCAGAAAGAGGGCCTGGATACAGCGCAGATCAACTCCCTGCTCGGCGAACTCGACCAGTGGGATCTTCCATTGACGCCAGTCGATCGACTGCAGATCCAACGAATCCTGATAGAACACAATGCCCGGTTGTCCCCGACAGTCCACCACCACGACATAGAGCCCTTCAGGTGCGTTGCTGGGATCACCACGAAACCAGAGGGAGAGCGTATCTACACCCTGCGCCGTCCAATCCTGAGGCTCATGGAAGAACCGCTGGGCTTCCGAGTAGGTGGCCCCGGTCACTTGGCCCCCAAGGCCCCCAAAACGGCCGGTGTTGTCATAGTAAAACGGCATGGACTGTCGACCGCTGTGAACGATCTCGGTCTCGACAAAGGGCGGATCTGGATGGCCTACCCTGGAACCAGACCCGTTGCCCCTTAAACCGTCTTGCCAGGTTTGCCAGATGGCATTACCTTCGGTACCGTCGTACGACTCGAAGCCATCAATCACAATCACATGGAATGCCGCAGAGGCCTTGGTAGCGACCAGGGTAAGACAGACGGCCGACAGTATCTTCATGCCAATGTTGATTCTCTTGTTCATCACGGTTCCTCCGCCCCTTGACTCTCTTGGGCCAGTCCATAAAGGTCTTTAAAGGGAACCACCGTATATTCATCGGTGATATAGTAGCCTCTTTGTATTTCTAAAAACTCGATGTGACCATCCAAGTAGGCGAGATTAAAGGTATGATCCCTGCCGTGCCACTCTGCTAGCTCCTGCGCCTCTCGGTCCGGGGGGTCGGGCTTCCACTGATTGAACCAACCATAGTCTCCCAAGAGCAGTAACCGGGCAGGCGAGCTGACCTGGGTGATACTCAGGGAACTGTTACGCCGATCCAATGCTTCATCCAATGCTTTGGTTCTTACACTGAATTGCCCGTTGGCGTTTTGACCGATGAGAAAGACATTGGTGCCGTAACAGTTGCCCATGAGCGTATAGACCTTCCTGCGTACGAACTGCCCGGGCGCCCCGCCTCGATCGGCCGGACACTGGAACACCTGGGTTTCCTCTGGATCCTCAATCTTCACCGGCATATTCAGATAGGGATTCAACGGGCGTGGCCACCAGTCATAGGCCCCTATCCAGCCGCCGTACTTCAGATTCGCATTGACACCTTTATAAAAGCGACCGTCGTAGTCATCGAAATACATGTGCCAGGCCATGGTGATTTGCTGCAATTTAGCGCCGCAGGTTACACGTTGGGTGAGTCGTCGCGCCGCCCGTAGACTGGGAACCAGAACCGCCATCAGCAGGGAGATGATGGCGATCACAACCAGCAGCTCAATCAAGGTAAAAGCGCCTGGTCGAAGGGGTCGGATGGGGCCTTTACCGGAACTCATGGCTCTGATCCTTCCTGAACCTGCGGAGACGCGATCCCATGACCTGTCCCCTCCAACTCATATAACCTGGCCTTGAGATGGTTGATGATAAACTGAGCGATCCCTGGCTGATGAGCTGAGGCGGCGGGGTTTAACTGCGCCAGGCTGCGTTGATACCATTGACGGGCCTGTACGCGAAAACCCTGCTTGAGGTAATCCTCGGCAATGCAATAATCGGCAAACCACTTATCGTCGTGGGAGATGTCGTCGAGCATGTTCATCTTTTGGTCGGGGCGCCTGGGATCCAGCAGAAAGAGAGCCGCCTTTTTTTCATGAGAATTCTCTGCCCAAAAACCAATGACAAATTGAGCCCATTGGGCGTCGTCCCTCTGCCAAGCCTGGAGAAAGTCGATGAATGCCCTCTCCTGGTTCGTGGAAAAGTTTTGTGTGGATTGCTTCAACCATTGATTCTCGATGATCAGCGCTTCCTTTTGGGCGCTTCTCATCCCTAAATACAGATCGAGGCTCAGGTAAGAAAAACTCATGAAAATCAATAGCAACAACCCAACAACGGCACTGGCGTACCGATGCCGGGCCATGATCTTTTGTAACAGGTACAACGAACTCACCGATCGGGCCATGACCGGTCGCCTGTCCCTCCAGCGCCGCAGATCGTCGGTCAATTCGGCGGCGGACTGATAACGATCGGCCGGGGTTTTTTCGAGACATTTCAGGAGGATGGCCTCCAGATCCCGATCGAATCCCTTCAGGACCTGTTTGGGCCGTATGGGCTCGGCAGTCTGAATGGTTTGCAGGACCTTGACCACCGATTGGTCTACCGGATAGGGAAAGTCCCCGATCAAGAGCCGATAGAGGATCACGCCCAAGGCATACACGTCGGTACGGACATCCACGCCCTCGGATCGGCCTTCGGCCTGCTCCGGTGACATATAACTCAGGGTCCCCTTTATTTCGCCGGTCACGGTCAAGGTGGCCTCCGCCCCGCTGCCCCATCCCAAGGGATCTTCGGTCTTCGCCAGTCCGAAATCGACGATCTTGGGCTCTTCCCGTTGATCCACCAATATGTTAGAGGGCTTCAGGTCCCGATGAATCACGCCCCGCTGATGGGCATGGGTCATGGCCGCGCAGATCTTGATAAACAGGGAAGTGATCTCTTTCCTTCCCAGGGCGTGTTCGCGAATATAGTCATCCAGAGGTCGGCCCTGGATGTACTCCATGGAAAAGTAATACTGTTTACGCAGGATACCGCTATCATGGATCTTGATGATGTTCGGGTGATTGAGACTAGCGACCAATGCCACTTCCCGCTCGAAGTGGTGTCGTGCGCTCTCGGACGCGTGCAGACTGGGGTGTAGCACCTTCAACGCCACTTTCATCTTGGTGGCCTTATGAATGGCCCGGTAGACCACGGCCTGACCACCACGAGGCAATTCCCCTAGGATCTCATAGTCCTCCAGGAGAGGGACCACCGTATCCGGGAGTGTTTTGGCACCAGCAAACTGGGATATGTCCGGTATCGGGTCACTCATGGATCGGCCTTTTTCTTTTCAGAATGACCCACCGCGCAGGCAGCATGAGCCTGGTCAAACAGCTTGACCAGGTCTTGCCTGACCCATGGCGCTTGGGCCAGATGGGCAAACGCGACCCTGAGTTCATCCTGGTTCTGCGTAGAAATCGTTTTTTTCTGGAAAACCAAGGCGCTGGCCAGGGCGCCATAGTAGAGGGCCTTGGCGGTATCCCGGGCTTCACCGCTTTTGGCCACCAACACCTCTTCTTTGGCAAGCTCTTTTATCAGGGTCAATATGAATGGCTGAGTGTCGGGATCGAGCAGGTGAGATCCCAACGGCCTTTCCTTGGCCTGTCTGACCATGGCTTGCTGGCCCCCTTCCAGCGGCAGGCCGGTGTCGGCTGCTAAGACATCAAATGCCACCCTCTTCGATAACCATCGATCGAGCAGCAGACCCTGTGCATGCTTGCGGGTCTGTTTTCTAGTGGTCCGGTGTGACTCCTTGACCACACCCAACAGCTTAATGAGTTTTGCCGTGCTCAATCCGAATGTGCTTCGTTCCATGCCTTGTGCTCCTCATTCAGAGAACGTCGAACTCTAAGGAACCGCGCCTAACTCATCGTCCAACAATCACGCCTAACAACTGCACGACTACCGTTGGATACCTGTGCCTTACGTTTAGAGGTACGCAAAAACGCAAGCTAGATTGCGCCGGGATCCGCGAGAATTTCGATCAAATCTTGGATTTCAGCCTCAATGTCCGCATCGCATTCTACCTGTTGACCTAAGGCATCACGGACAGCCCTGCGCATGCGACGTTTAACGGTCACAATCATGTTGGAGCCCTGAGATTCAGTCGGTATGCCAAACCGGGTGCAGATCTCTGTCATCGAGGGGGCCGTTTCTCCCGTCATGATCGGCGTCAGGACCCGGGCCTCAAATACCTGCCAATGGATTTCCTTTCCCAGGTCGGAACACTTCTGTCGAACTTGGCTCAGGACTTGATCCAACAGTGCGGTGGCCCAGGCATAATGGAACACCTGATCGGGCGGCGCCACGCTTTGATCTTCAGGGATAAGGGATAGGGCTCTCATATCGAAATCTATACGTGAACGCCCCGCCGATCGCTTGACGGCCTTTTCTTTGCGATAAACATCGATGACATAGCGATCCAGGGCCGTGAGTAGAAATGTCCGAAATCGTCCTTTCTCCGGATGGGCTCGCTCGGTCAGCTCTCTCCCTAAAAAGATTTCATGAAAAAAGCCCTGGGTAAGGTCTTTAGCCGTCTCATTGGGGTAGCCTTTGCGTCTCAGATAACAGTAAACAGGCTTCCAGTAATCCTGAATGAGCTGATCCGCCACCTGCCGTCGCTCTGGTTTCTCCAGTGACTCGGCCTGCAGGATGACCGACCAATGGGTGGCCGGAAAGGCCTCTTGGGAACCCCCTGTCGACGTTTTTCCACGTTGTTTCATGGTAACAACTTAAGGGGACCTCTCGCCGATTAAGTCATTGGGCAAGAATTAAGTAACCGGTTTCACATCTCATCTTCTTCACGCCATCTTCGTCCGCTCCTCAGCGATAGGAAATTTGATTTCCACCGACTGTTCATAATTATAGCCATCCGAGGGCCGGCGGATCAAGGGGCAAACAGTCCTGTGGCGCCATGGTGGCCCTAGGACTGTTGCATTTTGGCCAAACATGTCTCTACCCAGGTAAGTCCTTACCCGGTCCTGAAATAGCCATTTTAATTCTGCGCGAGCGTTAAGTTACCGAATGACCTGCTTAGATTTAGGTTGGATTGGGTCGTGATCGATTGAGCGAAACCGGAGGCGTCGCTGTTCGGAGCCTGTCCCGAGCGAAGCCGAGGGATCTCGCTTGCTTGTGATTCTTTTTATGCTGCTAGCGCAGCCAGTCTTGGCACAGGGAAGCCGCTGTGTTCACGATTGCGGAACGGCCAAAGACGACCTGAAGAAGCGGTAAGTTGTTGTTCGGATCCTTGGATCATATGGGATCACAGATAATGTATCGCTTGGCGATGCTCGTCTAGTTTTTTTGCGGGCACGTTCGGTTTAGAGTCACACTGGGGAGGCAGACGGGTGCCTTTGCGAGTGTGCTTTCGAAGCGTGCCCTTCTTTTTCATCTCATTGGAGAGAGTCCTCTCCGTCGAGGAGCCAATCTGCGGGCAGCGCTGGAAATCGCCCCCCTGATAGAGTACAATCGCTCTGCGCAGAAGACCAAATCGGGAACGCTCGCCCTCTACGGGATGGGCGGCGCTGTGTGCTCTCGGGGACGTCCCGACACCACCTGTGGAGGTCAGGCGTCCATGACCTTGTGATGGTAGGCTTCCCTCTCTTGCTAGAAATGTAGATGCGACTTCATTTGCCAACACATGATTGGAATAGCCGTTGGCTTAACTGCCGCTGGTGTATGGGCGTAATCCCACTCGTGCTGCTCTGCGCTCAGGCCGTTGCCCAGACCTCCATCGCGGAGAAGAGGGAATTCTTCGAGAATCACATCCGGCCGGTGTTGGTGGACACGTGCTACCGGTGCCATGGGGAGGATCCCGACAAGCTCAAAGGCGGGCTCAACCTCACCTCCAGGGAGGGCCTCCTGACGGGCGGCAGCCGAGGGCCCGCACTGGCGCCCGGCGACCTGGCCGCGAGTCGGATGATGCAAGCGCTCGAGTATGGCAATGAGGACCTGCAAATGCCGCCGTCGGGTAAGCTGCCGGCGTCGGTCCTTGCCAATTTCAGGGCGTGGATCGGCATGGGCGCTCCCGACCCGCGGGATCAGCCCTTTGTACCGGGGGCAACTGAGGATGAGGCCGGCTGGGAGAGGATCCGCGCGCTGCGGCGGAAGTGGTGGAGTTTTCTACCCATTGCAAAGCACCAACCTCCAGCGTTGGCTGGCGGAGACTGGTCCGACCATCCGGTAGACCTGTTCATCCTGGCGAAGCTCGAAGAAGCCGGTTTGTCTCCTGCTCCGCTGGCCGATGCGCGAACACTCATACGCCGTCTCACCTACGTGCTGACGGGGCTGCCGCCCACCCCGGAGGAGAGCGAGCAGTTTGTTGCTGCGGAGGCCCTTGATCGGCAAGCGGCCGTGGAGGCGGCGGTGGACCGATTGCTGGCGTCGCTTCATTTCGGTGAGCGGTGGGCGCGGCATTGGATGGATTGGATGCGCTACGCCGAATCACACGGCAGTGAAGGCGATCCAGCCATTCCCTATGCATGGCGCTACCGCGATTATCTCATCCGCGCCCTGAACGCCGATGTCCCCTATGATCAATTGGTGCGCGAGCATTTGGCGGGCGACCTTCTGCCTGAGCCGCGTATCAATCGCGAGCTGAACCTCAATGAATCGGCGCTGGGAACGGCCCAGTATCGCTTCGTACTCCATGGTTATTCTCCGACGGACGCGCTGGCCGAGCAAGTCCGCTTCACCGAGAACCAGATCGACGTGATCTCGAAGGGATTTCTCGGCCTGACGGTGGCCTGCGCTCGCTGTCACAACCACAAGTTTGATCCTATCAGTCAGAAAGACTTTTACGCACTCTATGGCATCATGGCCAGCAGTCGTCCGGCGAGCATCCTGGTGGACACGCCAGAACGCCTGAACACCAACAAGGCCGAAATGGCGGCACTGAAGCCCCACTTGCGTAAGGTGCTGTCCGAAGCGTGGCTGGCCGCCGTCGATGAGATTCCCCGAAAACTACAGCATCCCTCGGGCCCTTGGAAAGAAGCCATCGAACCGAGGGAAGAAGATGAAGAAAAGGCCGACCAGGCCAGGCGGAGTCGGCTCGATCCGCTCACTGTGTGGCGGCGCTTGCGAACCGTGGACGGAGCAGCGTTTGAGCAGGCGTGGGCGGCACTGCGTGATGAATGGCAGACCAGTGAAGCAGCAGTGCGGGCCCGCAGGGCATTTGACTACGAGCAACGATGGGATCTCACCGGCGACCAGGCCGCCGCGTGGTATGGGCACGGTAACGGCTTGACAGCGCAGCCTTCGCCAGCGGGTGAATTCCACATCCTGCCCGAGGGCGACCGTATTGTGGGCAACATCCTTCCCGCCGGTATGTATTCCCACACGCTGTCGGACAAACACAGTGCCATCTTGGCCTCGCCTCGGTTTCGCGTGCGCGGGGAAAAGGTCTTCGTCCGGGTCGTGGGGGGCGGGAACGCCGCCGCGCGTTATGTCGTGCAGAACTATCCGCTCGGAGGCACGACATATCCTATGACGAACCTTAAAGACGGTGTCTGGCGCTGGCAGGCGTGGGATGCGGCCTATTGGCAGGGCGATCACATGCATATCGAAATCGCTACCGCCGCCGATCAGCCTGCGCGTGCCAGGGTCAATCAGGCGCGTTCGTGGTTCGGCATCACCGAGGCGCTGGTCGTGGCAGAGGGGCAGCCCGAACCGCGCGACGAGTTGGCCGATTTCATAGCGCCGCTGTTCGAGTGGGAAGGCACGCCCACCGGCGCTAAAGCCTTGGCCGAGCGGTATGCCGGCGCACTCCGCGCCTGCCTCTTAGCCTGGCGCGACGGCTCGATGAAAGATGCCCAGGCCCTCTTCTTGGATTACTTCCTGGGGGCGGGCCTCCTGCCCAATAGCGTGGACGAAGTGCCCGCCGCGGCATCTCTGCTGACGGAATATCGACAACTCGAGAGCGAGGTGCCGGTTCCCAGACGTGCGCCAGGCGTCCTGGAGGGCGATCCCTTCGACCAACCTCTATTCATACGAGGTGACCATCGTCAACCGGGCGACCCCGTACCGCGTCGTTTTCTCGAGGTCATCGACGACACTCCCTACCACAGCGAGGATGCGGGCCGGACGGCGCTGGCGGAGAGCATACTACACCCGGATAACCCGCTGACGTCGCGCGTGATCGTGAACCGCCTGTGGCATCACATATTCGGCTCCGGCATCGTCGCCACACCCGACAACTTCGGACGTTTGGGGGAGACGCCGTCCCATCCCGAGTTGCTCGATGACCTTGCGGCTCGCTTTGTCGATGACGGGTGGTCGATCAAGGCGTTGCTGCGTTTCTTGGTCCTGTCACGCACGTTTCAGCTTAGCGCGACGCCGTCCGCCCGGGCCAAGGCGGTCGATCCATCCAATCGGCTCCTGTCCCACGCCGGCGTCCGCCGCCTCGAGGGCGAGGCGATACGCGACGGCATGCTGATGGTGGCAGGCCGCCTGGATACCACCCCCTTCGGCAAGCCGGTGGATGGCAGGGCGAACCGGCGTAGCGTTTATGTACGCGTGATCCGCAATAAACTGGATCCTTTTCTGAGCGTCTTCGACGTGCCGGTACCCACGAGCACCGTGGGCCGCCGCAATGCAACCAATGTACCCGCCCAGGCGCTGGCCATGATGAACGCCCCCCTGGTCATCGATCTCGCCGGGTCCTTTGCGTCACGCATGGGGCAGGAGGACCCCAATGGCAGGCCGGAACAACGGATCACCCGCATGTTTGAACTGGCCTTGGGCCGCCTGCCGCGGCCGGAAGAGACCGCACGCGCCCGCGCCTTTCTCGTTGAAGCGGCCAAGGACGGCTCCAGTCACCGCAACGAGCAATGGGCGCAGGCCGAGATTGCCAAGCGTCGGGAGCGGATTGTGTCATTGACGTCAAAAACGGATAAACGTGAAAAGGTACAAGTAGAAAGAGAGATTGAACAATTGGTGCAGCGCGCCGGCACGACCGATCCGTGGCACGAACTGGCGCACGCCATTTTCTGCATGAAAGAGTTCATCTATCTCAGGTAAGGACGATACCCCTATGAACATACGGTGCCGCATGAGTCGGCGTGACATGCTGGGGCTTTGCTCTACGGGGTTTGGCGCCCTGGCGCTGGCGGGCCTAACGGGACCGGCCGGCGCGGCCGCACGGCCGCCCCACTTCCGGCCGCGGGCCAAACATGTGATTTTTTGCTACATGTCCGGCGGCGTGTCCCATGTGGACACCTTTGATCCGAAGCCACGCCTGCAGCGTGAACACGGCAAGCCCATGCCGATGAAAATCGAACGGACACAGTTCAACCAGAATGGCAATATCTTCGGCTCACCCTATGCATTCAAGCAGTACGGAGAGAGCGGGATTCCCGTCAGCAGCCTTTTTCCCCATGTGGCGACCTGCGTCGATGATTTGGCGGTGATTCGCTCCATGACGAGCACGGCAAATGAGCATGCCCAGGGGAACTACTTTTTCCACACCGGATTCACCTTCATGGGCCATCCGAGTGCGGGTGCGTGGGTCAACTATGGCTTGGGATCGGAGAACGACAACTTGCCGGGCTTCGTGATCTTGCAAAGTGGCCCCGCCAATGTCCCTCATGGCGGCGTTGGCTTGTACGGCAACGGCTATCTTCCCGCGCACCACCAGGGATCCATCCTGCAGAGCGACAAGACAAACGCCGTGCGGAATATCCAATCCTTGGAAGCTCCCCAGAATCAGCGCAGGCGCCTCGATTTCGTGAACCAACTCGACCGAGGTTTTGTGCAAACGATAGGAGGCGACGCTGACGTTGAGGCGGCCATTGAAAACTATGAAACGGCCTTCCGCATGCAGGCGGCCGTACCGGAGCTGTGTGACATCAGCGGAGAGAGTGAGGCAACCAAGAGGCTTTATGGACTGGATCATCCCCACGCGATGACGAGACACTACGCGCGCCAGTGCCTGCTGGCTCGGCGACTGGTCGAGCGGGGTGTGCGTTTCGTGGAACTCAGTTGCCTGCCCCAGAATGAGGGCGACGGCCAAGCAGCAAATCCATGGGATCAACACGGCAACTTGGAAGAGGGGCATACGAATATGGCACTCCAAGTGGACCAGCCCATCGCGGGGCTCATCAAGGATTTGAAGAGGCGGGGCTTGCTCGATGAGACGCTCGTCATCTGGGCCGGCGAATTCGGCCGCACGCCCTTCTCGCAGGGCTCCAATGGGCGCGACCACAACCCCTACGGCTTTTCCATTTGGCTCGCGGGCGGCGGCATCAGGGGCGGCACTGTTTACGGCGCCACCGACGAGTACGGTTACCACGTTGTCGAGAACAAGTGTACGGTGTACGACCTCTGGGCTACGGTCTTGCACCAGCTCGGCGTGGACCACGAACAACTGACCTTCCGCCATGGCGGCCGCGATCTTCGCCTCACCGACGTGCACGGCCATGTACTTCGTGATATTATTGCGTAGCATGGGATGATCCTCAGGAAATGTGGTATTATCCTGTCTGCTTGGTAGTGCTTAAATCCGTGGGGGGAGTA
>JADFMM010000338.1 GCA_022563885.1 Planctomycetota bacterium
AGCACCGCCCGGCCTTCGGCCGGAAACAGAAAAAGATTTGAACCACAGAGGACACCGAGGTCACAGAGAGAAAAGCAAAGAGAACAACTGCGGCGACAGCCTCTCTGTGTCCTCTGAATTCTCTGTGGTAAAAACACCTTTCGTATGCCGAAGGCGTACCCTAATACTTATGCAACGTTAGGGTAAAACCGTATGTTTGATCCTACAGAGGCAAGAATAACCGACAAGAAGAAACGTGGGCGTTCACAGGAAAACAGAATTGCCATTATTGGACTAAGCGGCTTCGCCGCATAACGAGGCCTTGATCTTGACGCACGCTCAGTTCAATACGGTTTCACCCATCGGCTGCGCGACGGGAAAAACCATATCTATTTGAGCTTTGCTCAAAGGACAGTTACACGGGAAGAAAAGAAGATAGGGAAGGGCTGACGCCGATGCCAACGACACTATTGTGGCAGATGGCAGTTGCAGATTGGCGGCAGCCCTTCTTGCCCTTCAATCCTTCCTGTGGAATACACCATTCGAGCGAAGCTCGAACCATGAAATGCAGACAGTATTCCTGTGAACGGTTACCATTACTCGACACTGGCTACAGGAGCCGAGGGATGGACCGAGCTATGGATTGCAGACGACCTGTCGTCAACGCTCTGGCTCCGAACGGTTCCCGAGAGCGGCCCGACGGATCTTGACGTGGGCGATCCGCTGTCCTATGATCAAAGGTATTCTGAAACCCTCTTCGACTGTTGGAGCAGATGGCATGGCATCTCTCATCATCACAAGTGGGGAACAGGAGGGCCGCTTCTACCCGCTGGGGCGCCGGACCAATGTCATCGGTCGAGACGAGGCGCTGCTGATCCAGATTCAAGACAGTGCCCTCCGTCACTACCGCAAAACCGGGGAACGCATGCGAGTGACAAGCTACGAACCTCGGGAGTCGATCAGTAGCCAATTAGCCTCTCAAAATCGCCAGTTGTATGCCAGTTTGACCGCCAAATCGGATTGCGTGACTGTCTGACGTTCGCGGTCGCCGCCGAGATTCAAGACCACAAACACCTCCCGTTCCGGTTCAATGGTCCAACGAAAGCGGTTGTTGAGGCTAAACTGTTCGCTTTCGTTTTCCCACTGAATGAAGGAGCTGACATACATGTCGGGCGTGAAGGCGTAGGTCGCCCGGCCGCGGGTCAATTTGGCGGTGAAGTCGCCCCCGTGAGTCCCCTCGGCATCGACAACAATCGGGTAGTCGCGGTGGTCCAGGGCCGCCTCCAATGAGAAACTGAGGTGCCTGGTCACCTGGAGCCGGCCGTCCACCTCGATGGCTTCTCGTTTACCATTGTAGGACTCGCCCTTGATGACTTCCAGTGAGAAGGAGACAGGGCGCTTGCGGGCCGAGCGAAAGTCGAGAGTGTGAAAGCCGAAGTGATAGTGGCCGGTTCCGATGGTGACGTCGCGAAAGATGTCGAATGCCTCATCGACACGGTCTCCTTCGATCTCATACTCGTACTGGAGGTAGTCACCACTTTCAAACAGCAGGCCGATGGGGGTGATTTGGATGTAGTCGCGATACTGATCGTAGTTCTCGTCCACACTGTAGCGGACACGAATAGCATGGGCCGTCCTCCGCAGCCAGGGAAGGTTGCTCTCGGGCGTATAGCTGTGGCTGTAAGTCCACAAATCGATCCCGGTGTCCCGCACAAAACCCATCTCCGGGTTGAAATCGGTACCCACGTGCATGTATTCAAAGGTAAGGTCCCAGGGATCGTTGGGAAAAAGGGCGAGGGCATGCCCGGCCCAATCGTCTCCGTCGGCGACCTCGGAGAAACTCTGCAAGATGAGAAAGTCCGTACGCATGCGCTTTTCGTCGCCGAAGGGGTGCGTCATGAAGGATCCATCCACACCCAGGACATGGTTGTCGGGACCGCCTTGCGCGATCTTGTTGGTCATGAGCATCCCGATATTCGATTCCTCAAACACTCGGCGTTGAACCCGCGTCACGTTGTAGCTTGTCATCGGCATGGTGTCGCTCTCTCGGGTCAGGGCGTTGAGAATGCCAAAGGAGGTTTTCTTCACGGTGCCCGTCACCTTCGTTCCCTCGATGATGGGCAAAGGCCCCCCACCCTCGTCGATACCAATGCGACGACTGTGGAAGGGCAGGATACGGCGAGAATCCCCCACCGAGAAGATGTTGGATCCTTCCAAAAAAAACCGACGCTTTTCCGGAAAGAAGAGGGGAAAGCGCTCCAGGTTCAATGGTTGCTCATCCACTTCGGTTTCGGCGAAATCGGGGTTCACCGCCATATCCAAGCGGACGTCGCTGGTAATCGAATAGGCCATATCGAAGCCGGCGTCCCCGAGCAGGTCGGTGTCATGCTCCGGCTTCCGCTCGACGTTGTAGTTCATCAGCAGGTAGGGCTTAACGTCCAGGCCCTTGCCCTGGTCCAAATCGGAAAGTCCGGTCAAGGTTCCGGCATGCGTCAAGGAGTAGAGGCCCAGGTCGCGCGGATGGGCCGACCAGAAAGCCTGTTCGTTTTTACGGGGGATTCTGCGGCCGAAGTTGATGCCCCAACGCTGCTCTGATTGATTGGGAAAACGGAGGGTCGAAAAAGGGATTTCAAACTCGGCGCTCCAGCCCTTCTCAGTTCGCAACGTCTTGACGTTCCACAGGCCATTCCAACTCGGTCTGGGGGAGGTGGCCTGCCGGGCACTGGAGAGACGACGATAATTGGAGCGATTGAATCCCGCGATGAGGGCGTCGTACCGGGCGCCAAGCGGATTCGTCGAAAACATGTAGGCCGTCTGGCCCGTGGCAAAGGGGTCGATGACAATATGGATGCTGTCGTCAGAGAAAATCGGATCGCCCCGCACAGACTCCTCCCGCCGCATCTTGCGGGCAATGATCCTCTCCGGTTCACGATCGAAGCAGAGCACACCGATGTAGAGCACCTTGGAACTGTATAGAATACGAATCTCCGTCTTCTCGCTGACAGGAGCGCCTTCCCGAGGCTGCTGCTGGTAAAGCTCAGTGATCGGCACACACTGCTGCCATGCCGGTTCATTCAACAGGCCATCCAGTGTGATCTCTCCTGTCAGTGGAGACGCCTCCACAATGCGATCGGAGAAGTCGTGGGCCCCCTTCGCGATCGACTCGGCCCGTGCAGACGCCGAGGCGCAGAACAGGGTGATCAGGATGACGCGGGCGCAGACTCCGCTTGCGAGGGGGTGTGCACGATTCCCAGGCTCTGCCTGAAAGCACCGTCGTCGGCCCGCCTGCCCCGAGCTTGTCGAGGGTGAGAGCGAACCATTTTTTCGTCTGGCAAAGACGGCGAAGCAGGCAATGTTTGTTTCATCGTCGATGCGGCCGGATGCGGCCAGGCGGGAAAAGGGCCGCTCGTCTTCGACCCCAAGGCTCAGACCCGAGGGGAAGCCAGGTCGGGTTTTCAGACAGAGCCTAAGCCGATGCCGCATGGGGACCCACAAGACGTGATGGTTCATTCGATACCTTAGGAACCACGTATACTTAACCCGTTGTTGACGATCTCTTCTCCCTCACCGAAACCCGACACTCCCGAACTGGGACAGACCATAGCAGAATTCCCCGTTTTCGGCCAGCGGCATTCTGGTAGCGCAAGGAGTCATCATCGTCCTATGATCCACGCGACCCCTTGCATCGGCGAATGGCCTGGTTTATGATGCCAACCGCTATCATAACAATCAGGAGGTGCTCCATGGCTCAGGAAGAACAGGTGCTGGTCATCGAACGGAAGGTCCTGGAGACCGCGGGTATGTTTCAAGGACTCATGTTCGACGTGGAACGCTACCTTGATCAGATCTTTCTTCCCGGTGTGCCCCGCTATATGCCCAGGTCACAGGCAGAGGACGACCCCAACTACAAGCAGATAATTCCCTACGTGCTCATGACCCACGATGAGACCTACCTGAGTTACGTGCGGGGCAAGCGCTCGGGCGAGGGACGCCTGGTGGGCAATCGATCCATGGGCATCGGCGGCCACATCAACCCCACGGACGACATGCCGTTGTTCTGCGACAATTTCAAGGAGTCCTACCTGGAGGCGGTGCAGCGCGAAGTCGAGGAGGAGGTGACGGTGGAAAGCGACCATACCGATCAGGTCGTGGCGCTGCTCAATGACGACTCCAACGCGGTCGGTCAGGTTCACCTGGGCATCGTGCACTGCTGGTTTCTGGAAGCCCCAAAGGTCACGAAGAAAGAGCAGATGATCACGCAAATGAGTTTCATGAGCGCGGCACAGCTACAAGCGGAGCGCGACAGCCTGGAAACCTGGTCACGCCTCTGCCTCGACGGCCTCGAGGAGATGAGCTACAAAGGCTAGGATTCTAAGACAGCGCTTTGTTCACGCGTTGGATCGAATTGTCGATCTCACCCTGTGTCAGCATGCCGATGGTGATGGAGTCCACCAGTTCATTGCCGAAGACATACTTCAGAGAGGCGTCCCTCTCCTCCGAGGTCTTAAATGTCCCTTCGCCGAAGATTTTCATGCCGACAACGTGCTTGCCGTTGGCGCGCGCCTGCTTGAGAACGGCGGAGATCACCTCGGGCGTGCCATCCATCTTCGCCCCTTGGTTGTTGATGCGTGAGAAGATGACATCGACCCAGGGATGGGTGGCCGCCACTTTGAGGGCTCCCAGATCGTGACATGAGACGCCCACGGCCCCCACAGCGCCCTCCTGCTTCAACTCGGAGAGTTCGTCGCGGATGCGCTCGTAGGTCTTGGGCCATTCGGAGTGGGTCATGCAGTGGATTAGGCAAATATCGAGGTGGTCTGTCTTGTACTCCTTGCGGAAGCGATCCACCTCACGCCGTGCCCCACCCGAGGGGGAGTTCCAAAACTCCTGCCGGGGCCAGATCTTGCTCAAAATGGCGTAGTTATCGCGATTGACCTCTGCCAGCGCTGTTTGGACGGAGGCGTGAACCCCATAGAGATCCGCGGTGTCCATGAGTACAATGCCCTGGTCGAGACCATGGCGAATGAGTGCGGTCGAGGCCTTCACACCCATGCGCGAGTGCGCGGAGGTGCGGGCCCCGCCTCTGACGCCCGTCCCCTGTGCCAGACGAGAGATCTTGACCCCAGTTTGTCCCACGGTCACGATGTCGCTTGCGCGACGCTTCTGCGGAGTCGCCGCGCTTGCTGTTCCGCCGGTCCAGCCTGACGTCGCCATCAGGGCGCCCGCCCCCGTCAAAGCCGTCGTGATGAATTGCCGACGATCCAATCGGCCAGAGGTGTCTTGGGTCTTACGGGCGTCTCTCATGAGCGTCTTCCTTTCTGAGCTGGTGTCCGGGACACTTCACGGCCCGGGCGCTTCTTCCCTGTCATTGTAAGTTTAGGAGGAGACTATTGTGCGTTCATTCTAGGTCTGGCGACCAGACACGTCAATGAAAAAGGGGACCCTAGGGGATCCCCGTAGACTCTCAGTGGCACGCTGCGCCTCGCGATACTGCCGTCGTCGCTTTAGCCGGCCGCAGCAACACAGTAAAGGTATTGCTTGCCCTTTAGGTACATCTCGTCGCCGGCAAAGGCGGGTGAGCAGTCGAACTTGTCATCGAGCCTGTTGACGGCCAAGACCTCGAAGCTATCGGAGGCATTGAGTACATGAAAAACGCCGTTGCGGCCCACGACGTAGACTCGGCCGGCGGCCGCGACAGGCGACGCATAGACACCCTTCATCTCGTCCATCTTCTGCTCGACGAAATGAGGCTTACCCGTCTTTGCGTCATAACAAGAGATCACTTCGTTGTTACTCTTGCAGACGTACATCCTGCCCTCATAGAGCAGCGGT
>JADFMM010000093.1 GCA_022563885.1 Planctomycetota bacterium
TCGGGGGGTCGAGCTTGAACTATAATTCAAAAACCGCGAAACTCCAGCTTAGAGCCCCTACGCAAAATGATCGTCGCACCGAGAGCGAGCGTTTCGTGCCTCTGGCAAGGAAGGCGAAGCAGGCCATCCGAGGAGGGTCGATGGAGCCTGACGCCGTCCAGAGGGAAAACAAGCCGCTCGAATGCAGACTCAATTTGCGTAGGTGCTCTTAGTCCACGACTCGCCCGATGGGGCGGCGGTTTTGGTTGAATTCTTCGAGAAAGGCTTTGGCTTGGGCTTCGAGCCGGGCCGCAATTTGAGGTCGTTGGTCGATCAGGTTCTGTGTTTCACCCACGTCAGTTTTCAGGTTGTACAGTTCGAAGCCGCGTAGCGGTCCGCCCCGACGTCTGAAGTGCAACTTCCAGTTTCCCGCGCGGATGCCCCGCAGGCTGGGCGCTCCGTCGGCGCCGCGGCTGCCTCCGAAGTAGTAAAACGTCTCATGGGGGCTTTGGGCGGCGGGATCGCTCATGAGGGGCCAGATGTCGCGGCCGTCGATGACGCGGTCACCGGGAGGCTGTGTGCCCGCTAGCCGCGCGAAGGTGGGCAAGAGATCGATGGTGGCGGCGACCTGGTCTGTCGTTCGACCGGCGGGAATTTTCCCGGGCCAGCGCATGATAGTGGGCACGCGCATGCCCCCTTCGTAGGTGGTGCCGCCGGCCCGCAGGGGGCCGGCGGACCCGCCGTCGATGCCGTATTGGAGCCAGGGGCCGTTGTCGGAGGTGAAGACCACGAGGGTGTTGGCGTCCAGGTCGAGTTCTTTGAGTTTGCGGAGGATCTGGCCGACGCCCCAGTCGATTTCTTCGATCGCGTCGCCGTAGAGGCCTCTCTCTGATTTGCCGAGGAAGGAATCAGAGACGAATAGAGGTACGTGGGGCATGTTGTGCGCGAGGTAGAGGAAGAAGGGTTGGTCCTTGTTGTCTTCGATGAACCTGAGCGCTTCGCGTGTGTAGTCGCCGGTGAGTCGGGTCTGGTCGGTGTTGACCCCGAGGATAGATAGCCCGCGGTAGATGGGCAGGGGGACGCTGAAATCCTGATTGGGCTGGAGGGGTCTGTCGGAGTTGGCGAAGCCGGTGAGCTTGACGCGCTCTTTGATGGCGGGGTGTCGTGGGTCGGGCGGGTCGCCCAAGGGCATGCGGGGGTTGAGGGGCCACATGTCGTTGGAATAAGGGAGGCCGTAGAAGTGGTCGAAGCCGTGGTGGGGTGGAAGAAATTGGGCGTGGTCGCCGAGGTGCCATTTACCGATGCACATGGTGGCGTAGCCGCGGGGCTTGAGGACCTCGGCGATGGTGATCTCGTCGTGGTTCAGCCCCGTCTTGGCATGGGGGTTGTGGTTGAAGGCCAGGTGCATGCGCGGCGGGTAGCAGCCGGTCAGGAGTGCGGCCCGCGACGGACCACAGAATGGGGCGGCGTAGAAACTGGTAAAGCGGATGCCCTCGGCGGCCATGCGGTCGATGTTGGGTGTTTTTATTTTCGGGGAGCCGAAGCAGCCCAGGTCCTCATAGCCCTGATCGTCGGTGAAGATGATGATGAAGTTGGGTGGGCCTTGAGCCCCTGAGGAAAAAACAAACCACAGTGTGACGCCGATAATGATGGGCAATCGTTTCATCGTGTTGTTCCTCGGCGAGGGGGTATTGTGTGTTTGGCATGTTGTCAGGCGGTCATTCCCCTTTTGATGGCGGCGAGGCCCTTGGTGGAGGCGTCGTAGGGGTCGGGGATCTGCCATGAATCGATCATGATCCATCCTTTGAAGCCGCCGTCTTTGAGGGTTTTGAAGGAGGCGGGGATGTCGATGTGTCCGTCACCCGCGGCCAGGTGTTTGGAGGTGCCGCGGTCGCGGATCGTGCCATCGGTATCGGTGAAGTGGACGTAGCCGATGTTTTCGACGCCGATGCGTTGGAGGAGTTCGTGGGGTTTGCCGGTGGATCCGTTGAAGAGGTCGAAGTGGCTGGAGTCGTAGATGGTCTTGACGCGGGGGTCGTCGGCTTCTTCGAGGATGCGTCGCAGGGAATCTTCGGAGTGGAACACGAAGGGGGGTTCGATCTCGAATGCGGCGATGAGGCCCGCGTCGTCGGCGATCTTGGCCATCTCGCGCATGGAGCCGGCGAAGTGGGTGATGGCCTGGTCGAGGGTCTGCCCGCGCAGCGGTCCGCCGGGCCAGAGGCCGATGCAATCGCAGCCGACCGCTTGGGCGAATTTTACCTGGCCGCGGATGACCTTGAGGAATTGCTTGCGCATGCGTTGATCGGCGGCGAAAGCGCCGCGCCCGGAAGCCTGAAGAGAAAAGACCTGGAGGCCGTACTGGTCGTAGAGACGCTTGAGGGCCGTGATGCGTTCGGTTTCATCGGCACGCGGGTAGTTCCCCATGGGCCAGCCGCGCATAAGTTCCACGCCGTCGAAACCGGAACGTGCCGTGTAATCCAAGACCTCCCAGATGGGGAAGGTCTTGTCGTACTTCCGCGCCGACGAGGAAAATCCGTTGAGACCGATTGCGGTTTTCCATTTTGCCCGGCCTGATTGAGCGGCTGCGCCTGGGTGGGTGAGCGCCGCGGTGGCGGCGATCATCGTCTTGAGTGCGGTTCGTCTGTCCATGATGTTGCCTCGTTAAGATAAAGTTTTGTCGGGGGCGCGAGGGGTGGGGGTGGGGGTGGGGTCGAGAAAGTCCAGGTCTGCGCCCAGATTGGCCTGGAGGACATGTCGGACGTGCAAACCCCAGTAACCGCGACCGGGTGGTGGAGGAGATCTGAGTCGTTCGAATCGACGCTCACATTCCGCGCGGTCTACCCTGAGATCGATGCGGCGCTCGGTCACGTCGAGTTCGATCGTGTCGCCGTCGCGGACAATCGCGAGCGGCCCGCCGACCGCGGCTTCGGGGCAGCAGTGCAGCACGACCGTCCCGTAGGCGGTACCGCTCATGCGTGCGTCAGAGACGCGGACCATGTCACGCACACCCCGCTCCGCCAGGTAACGTGGGATGGGCAGCACGCCGGCCTCGGGCATGCCCGCCGCAACCGGCCCGGCGTTGCGGAGCACCATCACGTGTTGGGCAGTGATGTTGAGCGACGGGTCGTCGATCCGAGCGGCCGCGTCTTCGGGCGAATCGAAGACCATGGCCGGGCCGCTGTGGCGCATCAACTCGGGCGTTGCCGCGGCGGCCTTGATCACCGCGCCGTCCGGCGCCAGCGTGCCGCGTAGCATGGCAAGTGAGCCCGTGGGGCCCAAGGGGTTGTCGAGCGTGCGCAGGGTGGTCTGCCATTCTTGAGGTGGCGCCACGTTGTCCAGCGTGGCGCCCAGGCTCTGCCCGCCGACGGTGAGCGTCGACAAATCCAGCAGCGGCTCGAGCGTTTTAAGCAGCGCCGGTACGGCGCCGGCGTCGTGCATATCGGGCAGGTACCCGCTGCCGCTCGGTTTGCAGTCGACGAGCAACGGCACGCGCTGCGCGATTTCGTGGACATCATCAAGAGTGATTGCGATGCCGCGACGCCGTGCGATGGCGATGAGGTGGATGATGGCGTTGGTGGAACCGCCCAGGGCGGTGAGCACCGTCAACCCATTCATGAAGGCGGGGCGGGTCAGGATATCGCATAGCCGCGGACCCTGGCCGGCCAGTCCCACGGCGCAGCGTCCGGAGGCGGTGGCGTGTCGTAGGCGGTCACCGGAGCCGGAAGGCGCGGTGGCCCGCCGGGCAGCATCATGCCCATGGCTTCCGTTATGCAGGCCATGGTAGAGGCCGAGCCCATGACCATGCAGGTACCGCCCGTGGGGCACAGCGCCTGTTCAATCTCGCCGATCTCGTTCTCGTCGATGCGTCCCGCGCGGTGGTCAGCCCAGTAGCGCCGGCAATCGGTGCACGCGCCGAGGCGTTGGCCCCGCCACGAGCCGCTGGTCATCGGGCCGGTGACCACGGACAGCGCGGGAATATCGACGGAGGCGGCGGCCATGAGTTGTGCGGGCACGGTTTTGTCGCAGCCACCGACGAGCACGACGGCGTCCATGGGTTGGGCGCGGATCATCTCCTCGGTGGCCATCGCCATCAGGTTGCGAAAGAGCATCGTCGTGGGTGCGAATAGGATCTCGTGTAGCGAAAGGGTGGGAAAAACAAAGGGCAGCCCACCGGCTTCCAGGACGCCGCGCTTGATCGCATCGACAATCTGTGGCATGTGCCGGTGGCAGGTGTTGTAATCCGAGGAAGTGTCGGCGATGCCGATGATGGGGCGGTCCATATCGACGGCGTCGAGCCCGGTGGAAGCGAGGAAAGCCCGGCGCATGTATCTGCTGAAACCGGTGTCGCCATAGGATGGCAGGTTCGAATCGATACCACGTCCGGGGATTGGTTCACTCATCGCGGCGGGTTGCCTCAAAGAAGCATGTTGATGTATTTGGTCACGGTGTAAGCGTCGGCCCACTCGGAACCGCCCTCGCGTCCGAAGCCGGACTGTTTGATACCGCCGAAGGGCGCCTCGGCGGTGGCGATGACGAGGTTGTTGACGCCGACCATGCCGGCTTCGAGGCGTTCGGAGGCGAGGTGGGCGGTTGCCAGGTTGTTGGTGAAGACGTAGGCGGCGAGGCCGAAGGGTGTGTCGTTGGCGCGTTCGATGGCGTCGTCGAGGGTGTCGAAGGTGGAGATGGGCGCGACGGGACCGAAGGGTTCGTCGGACATGAGCTTCATGTCGGGGCGGACGTGTTGTAGGACGGTGGGTTCGTAATAGAAGCCGCGATCGAAGCCCTGGGGACGACGTCCGCCGCAGCACACGGTGGCGCCTTTGTCGACGGCGTCGGCGACGAGTTCTTCGATGGCGTCGCGTCGTCGTCGGTTGGCCAGCGGGCCGACATCGGTTTGCGGGTCGCGTCCGTCGCCGAGCTTGAGACTGCGCACGACCTCGACGAAGCGCTCGGTGAAACGCTCGGCGACGGACGACTGCACGTAGAAGCGGCTGGCGGCGATGCAGACCTGGCCGTTGTTGCGGAACTTAGCGCGGGCGACGATTTCGGCGGCGTGCTCGATGTCGGCGTCTTCGAATACGAGCACGGGTGAGTGCCCGCCCAATTCCATCGATGCGGGTTTCATCACCTCGGCGCATCGTCGCAGGATCTCCTTGCCGACGGGGACGGACCCGGTGAGGCTGACCTTGCGGATGACGTCCGACTCGATCAACCGGTTGCTGATGAGGGCCGGGTTGCCGGTCACGATGTTGACGACGCCGGGTTCGATTTCGGCTTCCTCACAGGCCCGAGCGAGGCAGAGCACGGCACGCGGGGCCTCGGCGTCGGGTTTGACGATGATGGAGCAGCCCGCAGCGAGCGCCGGGGCGATCTTGCGCGCCACCAGCAGGACGGGAAAGTTCCAGGGCGTCAGCGCGGCGACCGGGCCTATCGGTTGGCGCAGCACGAAGAGGCGCTGGGCCCGGGAGTGCCCGTCCACCACGCGACCGTAGATGCGCCGAGCCTCATCGGCGTACCAGTCAAACTGATCGGCGGCGGCGCTGATCTCCCCCTTGGATTCGACGAGTGTCTTGCCCTGTTCTTCGGTGAGCAGGGCCGCCATCTCGTCCACGTTTTCGCGAACCCACGTGGCGATGCTTCGAAGTTTGGCGCTGCGTGTCCAGGCGTCGACGGCACGCCACTGTTGAAAGCCCCGGTCGGCGGCTGCGAGGGCGAGGTCGACATCGGCGATCGTGGACATCGGGATGGAGCCGACGGTTTGCTCCGTGGCGGGGTCGATGATGGGGGACTCGTTTCCGTCCGCGGCGGGGCGCCAGACGCCGTCGATGTACATCTGATTCATCACAGTCATGTCGGTCTCCTCGGTTACAAGCCGATGTCCTGGCGCAGCGCTTGAGCGGCATCGCACCAGTTGCCCACGTTCCATCGCCCGTAGGCGCCCAGGTTGCCGAGTGGGTCAGAGCCATAATAGACGGGCAGATGGATGAGAGACAGGCCTTTGTAGTGGATCGCCTGTGTTAGCGCCGCTTGTAAAGAGTGCGGCGTCTCGCCCCCCCGGAATACCCCGACACCGCGGATGGATTCGGCCCAGGCGGGGTAGTCGACGACCACTTGGTCACTCGTCCCGTGTTCGGCGCCGTACTGTGCGTCTTGCAAACCTGAGATGGCGCCCATGCGTCGGTTGTCGAGTAGAAGAATACAGCCGGTAGCGCCGTGCTGAACTCCGTCGATTAGGATCTGCGGGTTCATGGTGAACGACCCGTCACCGGTGATGGCGAGGCCGTAGAAGGGCTCGCTCGCCATCGAGGTGGCGAGCAGCGCCGAGACGGCAAAGCCCATATAGCTGGCGCCGGTATCGGTGAAGGTGCGTCCGAGGCGGTCGTCTTCGGCGACTTGAAAACCGTTGGCCTGGACGTCGCCGGCGTCGAAGAAGCAGACGGCGTCGCGCTCACGCGCCCAATCCGTGGCAATCTTGATCGCGGCCGGCTGGGTCAGCACGGATTTCTGCCAAACCGCGTCGTGCAAGCAGGGCGTCTGATAGCGCTGGGTTTTGAAGTCGTTCCAGGCCTGGCGTTGCCGACGGCCCTCCTGCATCCACGCCGACTCGCTTTCCGCGTTCGCCACGCCATGCGCATCGAGATACTCGAGGAATTTTTCGATAGTAGGTCCGGCGTCGCCGAGCAAGGCGGTGGTCTTTGCGTAATGCGTCGCGGCTTCGAGGTCGGTGTTGATGTTGATGACGTGTTGGACCTTGGGGTAACCGGTGCGTGAGGAATCGGATTGGCAGACCGATCGCGTGCCGATGGCGATGAGGAGGTCGGCTTCGTCCATCGCCCAGTTGCCACTGATGGATCCCTTCGAGCCGCCGACGCTCATGTTGCGGGGGTGATTGTCGGGGATCAGGCCGGTCACGATGGGGCTGACTAGGGCGAGGCCATCGACGCGATCGAGCAGACTCAGGATTTGGGGCCCGGCTTTGCGAGCGCCGCCGCCGAGTCGGACGACCACACGCTCGGCGCTTTGCAGGGCCTGGGCGGCCGCGCCGAAGGCGCCGCCGTCGGCCGCTGCGCCCAGCGATGGCGGGGCGCCGGTGGGTAATTGGTCGAGGTTGAAATCGTGGACCGTTTGCGCCTGCGTGTTCATCGGCATCAGGAGATAAAACGGTCCGCCCCGGTGCGGGTGATCGACGGTGTTGAGCCCGCGCCGCAGGGCCGTGCCGATTGCCTCGGGTGTGTGCAGGCAGTACGAACGCCCCATCGTTGCGCACAACTGGAGGTACAGGTGCTGCTCGTGCTTGGGAATCTGCTGCATGTTGGGACCTTCGTCGTGCGTGGTCTCATCGCCCAGCAGATACCACACGCCGAGCCCGTCGCTGGCCGGTGTGATCGAACCGGCTAGGGCGTGTAGGGCGCCTGGGCCGATTGAAGTGACCACTGCGGCTTTTTCGCGTCACCCAGCGCAGGGCCGCCGCGGCGTGGGACGCCTCGGTCTCGTGGCGTACCGGGTACAGGCGGACCAGCCCCGCCTGCTCGTACACGCGCAACACCTCGCCGATCTCTGTCGAACCGTGACCGAACACCCCGACGTACGCACACACGGATTGACGCAACAATCCCAGCACGATCAACTCTGAAAGGGTCGCGTCGATCCGATGGGGTAGCGCGCCGGTCGCCATTGCCTCTTCGACACACCCGGCAGCGGCGATCGCCTGTGCCCGCTGCGTGCGAACTTCGGCCAGCTTTTCACGTTCGATCACGGGGTCGTTGTGTGTGTGCATCGGGCTTACCTCGAACCACGAGTCCCATCGGTATAACAACCCCCGCTGTCACCGGGTAGCCTGGTATTTTCGTCACCGGTTAATGGCCCCCTGAGGTTGCCGGGGGTGGCGACTGACGCTGATCCAACAGGTAGACCAGCAAGTCGTAGAATTCGTTTTCATTCATTGTCTCACTAATATCGGCGGGCATGGAGGACATTTTCATCTGCTGAATATCCGCGATATCGGCCAGCGTGAACCTCTGCTCGGCACCCTGGAAATCAATCAACATGAGCGTCTGCCCATCGTTTTCCAGGACGCGACCCGTGACAATCCGCCCGTCGCGCAGGGACACCACCGTGGCGCGGAAAGAGGCATCCACATTGCGGCTCGGATCGACGATGTCTTCGAGGAGCCGGTCGAGCCCGCGCATGCCGATGCCGTCGAGTGCAGGTCCGATCTTAGCGCCCTGCCCACGCAGCGAGTGGCAGACCGAACAGGTCCGTGTGAAGATTTCGGCGCCTCGCGCGGCGACGGGTTTCGCACGTTTAAATCCCACGCGACGTGATCGAACCAATTGTGCCAGCCGCTCGTCATCGGTCGGCAAGCCTACGACGAGTGAGGCGATCCTCGCATCGAGATCGTCGATCCCGGCGTATCGTAGGTTGACGTTAACCCGTGGGTCCAGCAGCAGACGCGGCGCGAGCCGGTCGGACTCGATCGCCGCCAACAACGCCCGCCCCCCACCGGCGCTACCGCTCAAGCCGCGCACCATCGTGCTCTCAACGCTCTGAGGGGCCACCCGCAGGTTTTCGATGAGTGCCTCGTGGCTGGCCGATTGCTTGAGGTGGTACATCGCCTTTTCCAGACGCCAACGGGTCCCACCCGAAGTGGTCGGCTCGTTGAGCAATTGGACGATCACCGGGGTCGCGACCGTCTCATCGATGACGGCCAACGCGAGGACCGCGGCGACCGGTAGGGGTTCCTGACGTGGTCCGGAGCGCGATGGACGCCGGCGCGGCGCGGGCGATGTCGCTAACCTCACCAACTCGGGAACGGCGGCCTGCGTTTTGAGACCCTTGACGACCTCAATGGCGTCCTGCCACAGACGCGCGTCGGATCCCTCGAGCGCCTTCATCCCCAGGGCGGAGCCTTGTTGGGTCATTGAAGCAGACAACGCGATGCCGCGCTCGTCCGCCGCGCCAAGCAGAGCACGCAAGACTTTTAATCGCACACCCTCGGGTTTCGTGTCAAAGACGCCGAAAAAGTCGTCAAGCCGGTCCAACGCGTCGGCGTCAAGGTAGCGGCCGATGTGTCGCCCCACCTCGACGAGTCGATCGGCGTCGGGTTGGGTGCCCAGGTGATAATCGAGCAGGAAGCGGGCGGATGGGGCCGTGCGGATGCCCAGGCAGATATCCGCCAGGCGCGCCATGACCTCGGACGCGGCGTGGTATCTCGCCGCCAGCTTCGGCAGATTGTTCAAGTAACGCACGTTGTTGCGCAAGGCAATCCGCGCCACGTGAATCAGGTGGGTATCGTCCGCTGATGTGGCGGACCACAAATCGATCAGCGGCTCCACGTTGCCCGCGTGCGGGTGTTGCCCCAGCGCCTCGGCCGCGGCACGACGCACAAACGCGTCATCATCGGTCAAGGCGACGATCACCCGCAATCGTTCACCCTCCGCCCAATCGCTCCGCTCCGCCAGGGCTTTCATCAAGTGGGTCCGCACCATGCGGTGGGCGTCATGGGCGAAACGTTCGATTCGCGCCGTGTCGAGCGCCCCAAGACGCGCCAACACCCACAGCGCGTGCGACCGAAACTCGGGCGTCGAATCATTGCGGATGACGCGCTCGATCGCGTCCACCGCGGGCAGCCCCACGCGATGCACCAGTTGATGCGTGGCGTGGACGCGGACCGTGAGGTTGGGGCTCGCCAGCCGCGCCACCCAGCGCTCGGTCGATTGCGATGTTAAATCCAACGGGGCGCCGTGGGATGGCGCCTGCTCGCCTGCGCCGACATAGCGAACGCGCCAGATGCGGCCGTGGGCGTGGTCACGCCGCGGGTGCGTGAGGGCGACCTCGTAGTGGGAGATGATCGGCGCGTAAAAATCCGCGATATAGATCGATCCGTCCGGCGCCAATTGCAAATCGACGGGGCGGAACCACGGGTCGTCGCAGGTCAAAAAGTCCGGCTGCTCGATGGCGCGGTACGTCGAGCCTTGCGCTTCAAGTCGGTCGTGGTTGATCCGTCCTGTCACGGGGTTGCCGATGAATACCGTGCCACGATAGGCCGGCGGAAACCGATCCGCGGCGTAGTACACGATGCCGGCCAGACCCGTCGAGCCGTGCGTGTGACGCATCATCGTCGGGGCGAAGCCCAAGCCTGTCGTGGGGCTTGAAGAAATCGGGGTAGTACGCGCCACGCAGCATCATGCTGATCGGTTTGGTGTGGCTGTCGACGCTGTACATATTGCCGAGCGGATCGAACGTGATGCCAAAGGGATTGACCTGGCCGCGCGTGAAGAATTCGATGCGCGAACCGTCTGGGCGGAAGCGGTGGATGTGTCCGGTTTTGATGTCGATGGCATGCCCATCGGCGCCCCGCGCCACGGACCGGTTGTTGTTGCTGTGCGTGCCGTACACCCAGCCGTCGATCCACCACGTGAGCGAGCCGACCATACCGTGCGTGTCGCCGTACCCAAACGTCTGGTACGCGATGCTACGCTCATCGGCCCGACCGTCGCCATCGCGGTCTTTGAAGTGGTAGAGATTGGGTACGCTGAATCCGATGAGGCCGCCGGGCGAGGGCGTGAGCCCAACGGGAATGGTCAACCCGTCGGCAAAGGTGCTGGCGGTCTCCGTCAGACCGTCCCCGTCGGTATCGACCAGCATCTTGATGGCGTCACGCGGGGTTTGGTCCGGAGACGGCACGAACGGATACTCGACCGATTGGCTGACAAACAACCTGCCGCTGGCATCGAAGTTGAGATTAATCGGCTTGATGATCTGAGGCTCGGAGGCGACCAACTCGATCACGAACCCGGGTGGCAGGTGGAACGACCTCTGCTGCTCATGCGCGGCTCGAGCAGGCGTACTGGAGACTCGCTGCCCATCGAGATTCGGTCGCGGGTTTGCGTTTCGTTGTTGTGCGTAGACAGTTGACACTCGAGGCGCCATTGTCAAGACCAAGCCAACCACCACCCACAAGCCAAATTGGATCCAACTTTGGTTCATCCGCATAAGTCGTCGTGCAAAAATAACTCACCGGTTTTCCATCTCATCTTCACGCCATCTTCGTCCGTTCCTCAATCGCGAATCCTCAACGTAGAACAGCTACGCTTCCGGTTTCGCTCAATCGGTCACGAACGAATCTGACGCAAATCTGAGCGTAAAACCAATGATTTATTTTTGCACCACTCCTAAGTGATCAGACAATTGAATTCCACCGATAGGTGAGATTATACCGTTGGGATTTATAAGGAATCAATGGGGAATTGCTCTCTTTACGTCTTCAATCCCCGCAGGTCGGGTTCCATCACTTCGGTGCTCTTCATCAGTCTTTCCCATGTCACAGTGTCTCGTTGGTAGGCGGCCGTCCGTCCCAGGATGGTGATGAGGTTGCTCTGCACGCTGGGCGCCACGGTGTCATTCCCGTAGTGGCCCTCGGTGATGTTCCGGTAGAAGGTGGCGATGTTGTTCTTGACGCCCGATTCGTAGATGCCCCCGGTCTTGCCGCCCTTGTAGAAGTGCTTGCCCCGGATCAGGACGCGACCTCCATATTCGGTCTGCAAGACGCCGAGTGAGCCAAATATGCGATTTACAATGCCATCCGGTTTGACGCCGTGACCGGGAAACTGTCGTGAGCTGAAGGTGATACCGACACCGTCACCATATTGATAGAGACAGGCGAAGTGGTCGTAGCAGTCTCCGGCGCCGCGGACCTTGTGACCACCGGTCCCCATAGCGTGGAGCGGGGGGGTCTGCATCATCCAACTCATCACATCCAGGGTGTGGATGTTTTGCTCGGTGATGATGTCCCCCGAAAAGGGACGGCTCACGGTCCAGGTCCGCAGGCGAATCTCCGGATCATGGGCACCTTCCCTATGCATCTTCAGCCGATCGGCCCAGGGGATCTCGGCGTGGTAGGTGGCCTCACCGAAGGTCAAGGTACCCAATGCACCCGCGTGCATCCGTTTGATCCCTTCACGGTAGTAGTCGTTGGCGCGGGTCTGGAAATCGACCAACAAACACCGTTTCTTTTCGGTGGCCTTTAGACCGCTCCGCTCAATAGAGCGACAGCCGGGGACATCTACGGCGATGGGCTTGGCCACATAGACGTGCAGGCCCGCGTCGATGGCATCGGCAACCTGTTGGGGATGGAAGTAGGGGGGGCTCTCGATGGCCACGGCCTCAACCCCGGAATCGAGCAGCGCCCTGTAGCTGGAGAGTGTCGTGAAGCGGCGATGACTGGGAATGTCGAACTTGTTGCCGTAGATCTTGACCCGGTCCGGGAAGTAGTCTGCACAGGCGTGAAGCTCAAAGCCGCCGTGCTTCTTAAAGCGATTCATGATCCAGACACCACGACTGCCGCAGCCGATCAGGCCCAGCTTGACCTTGGTGCGGGCGGCCTGGGCGACTCCGGGACGACTTGCCAAGACCCCGAGGGAGAGGGCCGCTGACCCGGCCTCGGCCAAGAAATCCCGACGATTCACAGGTCTGTCCGTGTTCATGGGCTACTCCTAATTACACAGTCGAGATGGGTGCATTCCGTCGACGGCCAATGGGTTGTTCGACTCTACATGCGGGGGCTGGGGCGCGTCCAGGATCTTGTCGATCTCGTGGGGCACAATCCGCCCATCCGGGAGGGGAAAACACAGAATCCGAATTACGGTAAATTAAAACGTATATTATTAAGTTGTTTTAAACACATTAGTTACGTATAGTTTTGGTGATTCTGAATTAAATATGGCAAAAAAAAACTTAATTAAGTTGATCATTTGCGGCCGAAGAGTACTATGAACGAAGTCTGGTAACGCCTCCGTTTCAGTTGGCCACGGTTCATGCCTGTCGAGAATTCCGTTTTTTGAGTCGATTAGGGGTGGATCTTCGGGATCTAGTGGACGCTGTTACCAAAGTTTGAAAGTGTATTGAGACTGCCATGTTTAAGGTGTCCCGACAAGTTGAGTATGCCCTGCTAGCCCTGAAGCACATGCAAAGGCTTGATCCCGACCAGGTGGTACCGGTGCGAGAGCTTTGCCGCGTGCAGCGCCTGCCCTTCGACGTGATTAGCCGGGCGTTGCAGCGTCTCGCCAAACACGATATCGTGCATGCGACCCGCGGCGCGACCGGTGGCTACCACATTGTGGGTGATCTCCATCGCCTGTCGCTCTACGATTTGGTCACTATCGTGGACGGAGCCGTAGAGGTGGTGCCCTGTTTGTCGGGTCCCGGCAGGTGCAAGTGTGGGACCTTGGACAACTGCGATATTGCGTCGCCCATGGTCCAGCTCAACGCGCGACTGATTGCCTTCTTCAAGACCATCTCCCTCTTGGAGTTGTTGGAGACGGCCCAACAGCCGGGTCACACACTGCTCACGGCCCAAGCTTAGCAATCATGACGATCCTAATAGAAAGGGAATCGACAATGGAAAAAACATTACCAGAATCCAATTCGTTAGTCGGTGAGTACGCCTATGGCTGGCAAACCGACGTGGAAGCAGATACCTTCCGGAAGGGCCTGGATGAGAATGTCGTCCGCGCCATCTCGGCCAAGAAGGAGGAACCCCAGTTCATGCTGGAGTATCGCCTCAAGGCCCTGGCCCATTGGAAGACCATGAAGGAACCGCACTGGTGTCACTGTCACTACGACCCTATTGATTATCAAGACATCTCCTACTTCTCCGCCCCCAAGGCGGCGGGGGGATCCAAGAACCTGGATGAGGTCGATGAGGAGGTGCTGCGGACCTTCGACAAACTGGGGATCCCGCTGGAAGAACAGAAGTGGTTGTCCGGTGTGGCCGTGGATGCCGTCTTCGACAGCGTGTCCGTGGGAACGACGCACCAGAAGGCCTTGGAGGAGAAGGGTGTTCTCTTCTGTCCCATCTCGGAGGCCCTGCAGAAGTATCCCGACCTGGTGCGTCAGTATTTCGGCTCCGTGGTGCCGCATACGGATAACTTCATCGCCGCCCTGAACGCGGCGGTGTTCACCGATGGCTCCTTCGTCTACATCCCCAAGGGCGTCAAATGCCCGTTGGACTTGTCGACCTATTTTCGCATCAATGCCCAGGAGACCGGTCAGTTCGAGCGGACGCTCATCGTGGCCGACGAAGGCAGTGAGGTCTCCTACCTGGAGGGCTGCACGGCGCCCGCTCGCGACGAGCACCAGTTGCACGCGGCGGTGGTTGAGCTGATCGCCCTGGACAATGCCTGTATCAAGTACTCGACCGTGCAGAACTGGTACTCCGGCGACAGGCAGGGCAAGGGCGGGATCTTCAACTTTGTCGTCAAGCGGGGCCTCTGCAAGGGCGTCAACTCCAAGATCTCCTGGACGCAGGTCGAAGCCGGCGCGGCGATCACCTGGAAGTATCCCAGTGTCATCCTCAAAGGGGACAACTCGGTGGGTGAATTCTATTCCGTCGCGCTGACCAACGGCAAGATGCAGGCCGATACCGGCACCCAGATGATTCACCTGGGCAAGAATACGCGGAGCACGATCATCTCCAAGGGCATCTCCGCGGATGAATCGAGCAACACCTATCGCGGCCTGGTGCGTATCATGCCGGGTGCGACGAATGCGCAAAACTTCTCTCAGTGTGACTCCATGCTGGTGGGCAATGCCTGCTCCGCCAACACCTTTCCCTATATCGAAGTCCACAACGACACGGCCCAAGTAGGCCATGAGGCCACGACGTCCAAGCTCAGTAGCGAACAGCTCTTCTATCTGCAGTCACGGGGCATGGACACGGAAGCGGCGATCTCGCTCTTGATCAACGGCTTCTGCAAGGATGTCTTCAAGAAGCTGCCCATGGAGTTTGCCGTCGAAGCGGTGAAGTTGTTGGAAATGAAGTTGGAAGGAAGTGTCGGATAGGACCGGCAATCCCGATTCATCGTTTAGAAAACCGGCATGGTTCAGTTCAGGTCAACCGTATCGACCGTAGTCGAAACGGTGAATCGCCTCCGATAGGGTTTTCGATGACGACAAGGAGCGTGGGTAGACCGGTGTCCATGCGAGAATGATTTTGAACCATGCCATAAACACTGAACACAGCAGCCAATAAGCCCTGCGGGGCAGCACTTAGAGGTGGTATTATGTTGACGATCAAGAATCTTCATGCAAAGGTCGTAGAGGGCGTCCCTATTCTTACCGGCGTGGATCTTCATGTGCCGGCCGGCGAAGTACATGCCATCATGGGGCCTAATGGCTCGGGTAAGAGCACGCTGGCCAAGGTCTTGGCCGGGCATCCCGATTACGAAGTGACCGAGGGGTCGATCGAGTTCACCGTCGGCTCCAAAACGTTGGATGTATTGGACTTGGAGCCCCACGAGCGGGCCCGGGAGGGGATCTTTCTGGCCTTCCAGTATCCCGTTGAAGTACCGGGTGTGACGAATGCCATCTTCCTGCGTTCCTGCTATCAACATCTCTGCGCCCAGCGCCAGCAGAAGGAGCTTAATAGCTTTGCCTTCGTGAAGTTGATCCAGGAGAAGATGAAGATGCTGAAAATCGAACCGAACTTCCTGGAACGCTACGTCAACGTGGACTACAGCGGCGGAGAAAAGAAACGCAATGAGATCCTCCAGATGGCCGTGCTGGATCCTCACCTGGCCGTCCTGGATGAAACGGACTCCGGCCTGGATATCGATTCCTTGCGGGTGGTCTCCGACGGGGTCAACGCCCTGCGCACGCCGGACAAGGCCATGGTCGTGATCACACACTACCAGCGCTTGCTCAACTATATCAAGCCGGACGCGGTACATATCATGACCAAGGGTCGCATCTCCAAGTCGGGAGGCCCCGAGTTAGCCCTGAGGGTCGAAGAAAAAGGATATGCCTGGGTGGCTTAAGGGGACATTCATGATAGCGCCAACGACAACAGCGAACACCGATAAGACGGCAGCCTACCAGTCAGCCCTTATCACCCTGCAGACGCAAGAGGCCTGGCCCTGGCTCAAGACACAGCGTGCGGAGCAGTACACGCGCTTCGAAACCTTGGGCTTTCCGACCCGGCGGGATGAAGATTGGAAATACACCAGTGTAAAAGCCCTTCAGAAGAACCAGTTCACGCTGGCCCAGCAGCCGGGTCACCTCGAACCGGCGCTCTATGAGTCACTCCTTCCCGAAGATGCGGTGAGTTTGGTCTTCGTGGACGGTTTCTTCATGCCGTCACTGAGTCGGCTGGCCGATTTGGAAGCAGGTCTATCGATTCATCCGCTGTCGGCTCTGCTCAAAGAGGGGGCGGACTTGGCCAAGACCGCGATGGATCCCTGGGAAGGCGATCAGGCGGAGTGTTTTTCCGTGTTAAACACGGCCCTGGCAAGGGACGGTGTTGTTTTGAAGGTCGACGACGGTACGCAGTTGACCAAAGAGATCCACTTTGTCCACGCCTATTCCGGCGATGCCCACGGGACCATGACTTTTCCCCGCAATCTGCTGGAGATCGGGTCGGGGTGTGAGGTCAAGCTCTTCCAGACGAGCCTGAGTGCCGACCCTGAGGCCAAGTATTTTAGCAATGCGCTGACACACATGACCATTGGGGCCAATTCCCACGTGAGATTCGTCCAGGTGCAGCTCGATAGCCTGTCCGCTTACCAGTTTCAGATGACGCGCGTCTTGCAGGCGCAGGATAGTCAATTTCACAACTTCGTCCTCACGACGGGGGGAGACCTGGTGCGAAACAGCCTGGCCGTTGAGCAGGCCGGCACGGGGGCCCATACCGGCATGCACGGACTTACCGCCGTGCGCGCGAAACAGCATGTGGACAATCATACCGTGCTCAATCACCGATTCGAACACGGGACCAGTAACCAACTCTACAAGGGGATCCTGCGGGACGAGGGCCGCACCGTCTTCAACGGCAAGATCTACGTCCAGCCGGCGGCGCAACTGACGAACGCCTATCAGCTAAACCGAAATCTCTTGCTCAGCCCCAAGGCCCAGGCCTACACCCGACCACAGTTGGAGATCTATGCCGACGATGTCAGGTGCACCCACGGGGCCAGCGTCGGTCCCCTGGATCAGGAGCAACTGTTCTACCTGCTCAGTCGGGGCATTCCCAGAGCGCAGGCCGTCTCACTCCTGGCCCATGGCTTCGTCGAGGATGTCTTGGAGGCCGTGCCGGACAACGTTCGAGATCGACTGAGACAACACCTAAACGACTACTTCGTGGCGACGGAGATCAACTGAGATGACGGGCACCCTAGCACGAGTCGATCAGGATTTTCCCGCCTTGGCACAGACCATCCACGGGCAATACCCCCTGGTCTATCTGGATAACGCCGCCACCACCTTCAAGGCCCGACCGGTCATCGCGGCACTCAATCGGTACTACAGTCAGGAGAGTGCGAACATTCATCGCGGCGTGCACACGCTCAGCCAGTTGGCCACGGAACGCTATGAAGCCGCACGCGCCACCGTTCAAACATTCATCGGTGCCGAGCAAGTGGAAGATATCATCTTCACCTCGGGCACCACCGCCGCCATCAATATGGTCGCCCAGGGCTTCGTACGAAAACGACTCTCGCCCGGAGATGAGATCCTCATCACCGAGATGGAACACCATTCCAATATCGTGCCCTGGCAGATGCTGCGGGAACAGACCGGGGCTCAGTTGAAGGTTGCCCCCATCAACGACCTCGGAGAGGTCCGTCTGGACGCATTTGCAGAGATGCTAAGCCCTCGTACCAAGATGGTCTCCATCGGCTACGTCTCCAACGCCTTGGGCACGATCAACCCGGTCAAGCAGATGGTCGCCCTGGCTCATCGGATTGGAGCGCCCGTTCTCGTCGATGCCGCTCAGGCCGTGGCCACGATCCCCGTCAATGTCACCGACCTGGACTGTGACTTCCTGGCCTTCTCGGGACATAAGATATTTGGACCGACCGGTACCGGCGTCCTCTATGGCAAACAGGCGATCCTGGAGCAGATGGATCCGGTCTTTGGGGGTGGGGACATGATCTTGTCCGTGACCTTCGAGAAGACCGTCTACAATCACATCCCCTATCGCTTCGAACCCGGCACACCCCACATTGCCGGCGTCATCGGCTTGGGGGCGGCGATCGACTACGTGACTCGCATCGGCATGGAGACCATTGCCGCCCATGATCGGAAACTCGCACGGCTGGCCGCGGAACGGCTCAGTACCATTCCCGGCGTCCGCCTCATCGGCGAGGCTGCGGACAAGACCTCCATCGCCTCCTTCGTCCTGGAGCACGCCCATCCCCATGACATCGGCACCATCCTGGACAATCACGGCGTGGCCATCCGGGCCGGTCACCACTGTGCCCAGCCGGTGATGCAGCACTTTGGCGTGGAAGCCACCGCCCGCGCCTCCTTCAGCCTCTACAATACGGAACGGGATATCGATCGCCTCATGGAGGCGGTTTTAAAGGTAAAGGAAGTCTTTGTATGAACATCACGGACGAACTCTATCAGCAGGTGATTCTCGAACATAACCGTCACCCAGTGCACTTTCACACGCTGGGCGATGCCACGCATAAGGCCGAGGGTTTCAATCCTCTCTGTGGGGATCGCTATTGGGTCTACGTCCGCGTCGATGAGAAGGATCTCATCGACGACGTCTCTTTCACCGGCAACGGCTGTGCCATCTCCAAGGCCTCACTTTCCATCATGACCGAAGCCATTCTCGGCAAGTCCATTGAGTACACCAAGGACCTCTTCGGTCGGTTTCACGAATTGGTCCAAGGCAATTCTGATGACGCCGACGAGCTGGGCGAACTCGCCGTCTTCGGCGGCGTCGCCAAATACCCGGCTCGCGTCAAGTGCGCCGCCCTGGGCTGGCACACGCTCATGGGGGCACTCAACAGGTCGCAAGACTCGGTCTGCACGGAATGAGATTATACATCTACCAATCTTCGGGTGTATGAGTCACGAAATTCTTGGCTACCCGAGATATTGGCGACACTCTTGACGGGCGCTCGTTCCTGGTACTCTGACCCCGTTGAACTGCCGATATGGTTTGACAACAGCACGGTAGCGATTTCGGAAGCCACCCGCACGTTCGAGCAGACGCAGGACTGCAGTCAATTCGGTGTCCAAACCCTGGTGCTTTCATTCCGCAGAGGCGCCGAAAACACCGGTAACGGTCGCCTTTATGTGAAGGTCAACGACACCAAGGTCGTTCATCCGGAAGATCCTGGGACCCTGCCTCCCGGCTGGGATGTGTGGACCCAATGGAGTATTGACCTGACCGCCCTGGGGACGGATCTTACGCGGGTCCGGAGCCTGACGGTCGGCATTGAGGGTGCCGGCGCAATAGGCGTTTTGTATGTGGACGACATCCAGCTCGAAGGAGACGCTGCGGAACCGGGATCGCAGGTGCTGGCGTGGTTCGAGGCCGAAGCAGCCGACATCATGGGCGCAAGCTGGCAAGTTGTTGCCGATCCGACCGCATCCGGCGGAAACCGCATCGGTTCAGAGGACGGCGATGGTGACGACAACAACACCGCCCCGGGAGCCGAGTGGGTCGCCGCGTATACCTTCACCGTTCCCGTTGATGGCGTGTACGGCCTCGTATTGCGTGCCCAGGAGGCCAGCAGCGACTCCTTCTGGGTCCGGATCGTCGGCGCCACCAGTCAGAGCCATGAAGATCCTGACCAGCCCGGCACCGGCTGGGTGCTGTTCAATGAGATAGATGCACCGGGTGGATGGTCCTGGGATCAGGTTCACAGCTTCGATCACGGCAATGCGGTTGTGAGTTGGACCTTGCCCGCCGGGCCGCTGACCCTGGAAATCGCCAAGCGTGAAGACGGCACGTACCTGGATGCCATTGCCGTCATCCAGTAATGCGGTCTCTGAAAGAACATGTACCAGGGGTCTGTGCCTCACGGCACAGGCCCTATTCCATTCCCACCACAAGACTCACAATTGTTTCTCCACCAAATGATTCACATCTCCTTTTCGATTCCGGTATACTGGACAAAGTGCCCATATAAACCAGAGACCGTGTTTAGTAAGGATATGCCTATATAAAACTGCAGTAGGAAACGATTGCTTACAGAGTTGAGTGGCTGTGTCTAAACTGACAACACTAATACTTTACTGAAGGAGGCGCATGATGTTACGAAAACGTTTCTGTTTAACTCTTTTGATGGCGGTATGTCTGGTTATGCCAGGCCAGACCAAGGCTGCAGAAATCACTTGGGCCGATCTCATTCCCGTGGACCTGCCATTATTATCCGGCGATGTCGTGGAGGCGATCAACCTGGGTGGTCCTGCCGTAGACAATGTAGCCGGTATTAATTTTGCTGCCGGTAATGGAGCAGCAGATGCCCCTCTGCATTCGAACTTTTTCGATTTCTTAACGGCCTCCTGGGGTGGGCCTACGGGTGCAGCGGAGTTTGTCACCGATCCCGGCTTAGGTACGGTTATCTCGACTGGCCGTTGGGTCGCTAGCGGTTCAACCCAGGAATTGGAGCTTACTAATTTAACGCCGGGTGTGTCGTATCGAATCCAGTTATATACTGGTGACCAGCGTGCTTGTTGTGGGGAGCGCTTTTACCACTTCGAAGATGACACGGGTAATGCCAGTCCATCGTGGGCACGCAACAGTCTCATGACATTGGTTGGTGAGTTTAGGGCCGACTCGGACACACAAATGATGTGGATGTATATAGATTCCGGCTTCGATCCCCACCTCACGGCGTATGTCCTCAGCATTGCCACCCCTCCTACAGTTTCAAAGAATCCAAGTCCGGAAGCGGAGGTCAGTGACATATCCAGAGACACGGATCTAGATTGGATGCCGGGTGATTATGCAGTAAGTCACAACGTCTACCTTGGCACATCATGGGATGATGTGAATGACGCGAGCGCAGCCAGTCCGTTGAACGTTAGCGCGGGACAAACAGACACAACCTTTGATCCCGGTCGTCTCGATTTCGGTCAGACCTACTACTGGAGGGTGGATGAAGTCAACGGGGCCCCCGATTTTACCGTCTATAAGGGCGATGTCTGGAGCTTCGAGGTGGAGCCTTTCTCTATTCCAATCAGCAATATCGCAGCCACGGCCTCCAGCTCATTCGGCGCTTCCGGGCCTGAGAAGACCCTCGACGGCTCGGGTCTGGTGGATGATCTCCATGGCGTCTCTGCAGCCGACATGTGGATCAGCGCC
>JADFMM010000339.1 GCA_022563885.1 Planctomycetota bacterium
TAGAAAGGATCCCGAGTCGATCGTCGGGGTGTATCGAACGCCATGCTCTTTCAGCAAACCCTTGGCATGGACCGCCGCCAAAGAGCCGGGGTCTTTGGCGATACCGGCCAACAGGGCCTCCTTCGCGCCTTCAACGTCATTTGCGGAAAGCAAGATCTGGGCGAATGCTAAGAGCCCTATCTGAGTGGAGTTCCCCTCTGCCAGCGGCCTGGCCCACTGGATCTGATCATTCATGACCAAGGCAAAAGACAGCAGGGAGGCAGCCGCCACCGAGTCGGGCTCTACCGAATAGGCGCGATTGGCCCAGTCGAGCGCCATCCCCTGGTCCGGATCTGCAAAGCAGTAGAACCAGGCAAGCTGTTTGGGACCCACGGACTGCTGCCTTTCCGGTTGCGCGTCAGCCTCCGGGCCTTCGTTCAGCAACGCCTCTGCCCTGCGGTTTACCTTAGAGAAGATGATGCTGGCGGTATGAGGGTCTCTCAATGCCAGCGCTGCACGACCGGCGACGGCCTCCAGGAAGATGTCGAATGTCCCTCTCCGTCGAACCGACTCGGCAATCTCCAGGACCTGGGCATGTTTTTGCTGCGTATTGAAACAGCTTATCGCCCAAGGTAGATAGATGTGCGCCGGCACGGCATCCTCAGGGTGAAGAAACTCATGGAGCTGAACACAGTACTCATAGCTTCCCGCGGCAATGCTGTAGACCTCCAGACGTTCCGCGTACTGAGCAAAGGTCAGCGCCGCCTCCATGTCCAAGGGGTTGGACCTGAGCACATAGCGCAGATGTTCGAAGTATCGTTCCGGCGGGATGGGGTGGGGATCCAGCGCCGCCAGGTGCCCAAAGGCCAGCTTGTTGTTCTTGTCGGCGGCGTAGGCTGCGCGAAAGTGGGAAAGAGCGCTGACCCGGTCCGACTGTTCCAGGGAGATCAAGCCCAACTGGGTCCAGAGTTCAGAGTCAAAACGCGGCTTTTTTCCCTGCCCCCCCTGGGCCAGAGACTTCAAGAGTTGCTCCTGCTGGTGCCTGAACTTCATTTGGCCCAGCAGGTACTCCAATGAGCGCAGCAAAAGAGTCTGATTGGCTGTCTGACGGTAGTTACGCTCGAGCCATTCTCGCACATAGGGGGAGTAGTCTCTTTCCGGCCAGTGACGGGCCAGATCGAGCAGCAAGCGCTGAAGAGGGTCTCCGGTGTAGTTCAGCCATCTGGCGGCGATGAGCAAGACCATCGCCTGTTCGAGCGAAGCCGCGGTCGCATAGGGCGAAGCGGCCAGTTCCTCTGCAATCTCCAGGAATGCCAGAGCCAAGGCCTCGGAGGAGACCTCCGTATGCCTAGCGGCAGACCACTGAACCCCCGATTGGGCGTCTCCCTGGGGCGAGAGGGTCTGGCCGGCAACGAGAGGGCTGCCGGCCCAACTCAGGAGCACGAAGAGCACGCCAAAGGCTGTGACTGGGACCTTATTCATGCCAACTAGCATCTCCATTATGGGACCGTTTTCTACCTAAGCCGTCGGGCGGGGCACTTCATCCTTGTCGGACACTCCTCCGGTCTGCTTTAGCGCTTTTATCGGCCATGAGATCCCTCAGTCCTGCCTTTTTCCCGCACTTTTTCCGAACAGGAGTTGGACCTCTTCGAGGTGGAGACATCGGCCGGCGGCCCAAAAAACACCCCCCCCACCAACGACGAGTGCGAAGACGCGTACCATATCGAACAGCCGCGTCTCCGGCAATCCTGCCATTAGCGCGCGTATCACACAGCCGGCGAAGATCATCACCAGGCTGGCAACCGCCGTCTTACAGAGGACCTTCATCACGCCATCCATGACGGAACGGCCAAATCGACGCCGCATGCCCAGAACAAGAATCGCGACCTGCAGATAGGAACACACGGCGGTAGCCAATGCCAAGCCCCGGGTACCCAGGGGCCAAATCAGCGTGAGATTCAAAACGATATTGACGGAGACGGCGATAATTGCACTTCGAAGCGGCATTTTCGAGTCTTGCAGGGCAAAATAGGCGCGGGTGATGATCTGTTGCATGAAATAACCGCTGAGTCCAATCGCATAAACGGCCAGCGTTCCGGCCACCACGCTCGAGTCCTCCGCGGCAAACTCGCCATGTTGAAAGATGGCCGAGACCAAGGGTCGTCCCACCAGCCACAGGCCCGCCGTGGCAGGGATGGCCACGCACAGCGCCGAACGCATGCCGCGGGAGAGCGTCCGGCACAGGGCGGCATGGTCGCCTCGGGCCGCGTCAGAACTCATGACGGGAAAAATGGCTGTGGCTAGGGAGATGCCCAGGACGCCCAAGGGAAATTGGTAGAGTCGCTGGGAGTAGAATAAGCTGGAGACGGCCCCATCACCTACCGGAAAAGCAATGGACCAACCCGCACCCCGCAGAACAGATTCACCTGGCGGGCCACTGAGGGCCTTGGCGATCACGTCATCCGCCAGCGTATTGATCTGTGTCACGGTCAGTCCCAGGACCATGGGCCCCATCAAGAGCATGACACGCCTGAATTCGACGCTATTGAACTGCCACGAGGGGCGTACCCGAAATCCGTGGGCACGAAGCGCCGGGACCTGAAGCAGTAGTTGCAGCCCACCCGCCACCAACACGCCGATCGCGGCAACCCCGAGCTGTCGCTCGGGAGGGAACCCCAAGTACCACCCGCTGATCCAGAAGGAACCGATCACCACCACATTGAGTACGACCGGCGCCAGGGCCGGGGCCACGAAGTGACGGTGTGCCTGCAGGATCCCCGCAATCGCCGCCACGCTGCAGATCATGACCATATAGGGGGGCATGGTCGCTGCCAAGGTCAGCATGCGCCCGGTATCGGCGTTCTCAGTACCCAGGTGCGCGGAGAGAAGCAGAGCTGCCTGCCCCAGCAAGACGAGCGACCCCAACGAGAGCACCAGCGCGGTGAGAACCGTATTGGCCAAGCGATCCGCCGCTGAACGGTCTCGCTGGAGCTCTTCAATGTAGATGGGGATGAGGGCGGAAGAGAGCGCCCCCTCGCCGAAGATGCGCCGCGCCAAATTGGGGATCTTGAAGGCGATGACCCACATATCCATGAGAAGAGTCAGACCCAGGAAATGGGCGAAGGTCATGTCCCGTACCATGCCGAGTACCCTGCTCAGGAGGGTCAGGCTGGCGATCTGTCGAAATCCCTTAGCCATGACTTCCTGTGTCTCGCGTGAAATACAAAGAGATCACTCCTACTCCGTTTTGGCCACCGTGAAGGCCCGGCAGCGGCCAATGTTGTTGAGCAGACCCACCGACATCAGATTGACCATCAAGCTCGATCCACCATAGCTCACGAAGGGCAAGGTCAGGCCCGTGATGGGCATCACACCCACGGTCATACTAATATTGACGAAGACCTCGATAACAAACATGGTCAGGATACCGACGGCCACCAGGCGACCGAAGGGATCCGTATTGTTCGCCGCGATCCGCAGCCCGCAGATGACAATCACGGCGTAGAGAGCCAACAGCACCATGCAGCCCAGGAACCCCCATTGGTGCGCGATGGAGGCAAAAATGAAATCGGTCTCACGGTCCGGCAGGAAATTGTACTTCATGAAGGGACCGCGGCGAAAACCATAACCGGTCCATCCGGCCGAGGCGATGGCATCCTTCGATCGAATCAGTTGATAGCCGCTATCGTTCATCCATCTTTTAGCGCTGAATCCACGGTCGGCGAGCAACATCTGCAGCCACTCCTCACGTTCCGTGGCCTCGCGCACCTTCTCGTTCTGTAAGAGGACACTGCTGATGCGCTGCCGTTGATAGGAGGGCATTTTTCGCCACAGGAAGGGACTGATCGCAGTCGCGGCGATGATGACTAGCAGCAGGTGCTTTACCTCGGCCCCGGCGACGAAGAGCATCACAAAGAGGATCGGCATCAACAACAGCACCGTCCCCAAATCCGGTTCGGCCAGTATGAGTACGATTGGAAGCAATGTGAAGGCAAAGGGCCCAATTAGCGCTTTCAGGCTGCCGTGGTTCTTTCGAAAGCGCAGGTACCAGGCCAAGGCCAGGATATAGGCCAGCTTACAGAACTCGGATGGCTGGATCGCCGGCCATGCCGGCGACAATCGGATCCAGCGGTGAGTTCCGTTGATTCTGGGGGCAAAAGCCAGCGGGTAGAACTTGCTCACCAGCAAAACGGCCAAGAGCAACAGAACTCCCGCAAAAAGCCAAAGACTGATTTCACCCAAGACCCGGTAATTAACCAAGTTGATGCCGACGAAGCCGAGTGCGCCTAGGGCAAAGAACGCCAACTGCTTCAAGTACTTCCCCTGCAACACACCCATGCCATCGGCCGAACTGGCCTGCACGGGGTTACCGACAGCATAGATCGACGCCACGCCGATCGCGACCAGCAGCACGACACTGGTGACCAAGCAGATTCGAATGAAGACCAATCGGCCCTTAAAAAAACCAAACATCAGCCAAAAATAACACAGCGTTTGCCAAAAGCCTAGTGCTTTGTAACTAGAGTGTCTAAGCTAGGAAGCCCAGGGGGATCAGGGATGACGGCCCCTCTGTTTTTTCTTGATCTCGACAGTTTTCTTTGATATTTTACGAAGTGGGTTAAAACATAGGATTTGTCGGAAAACTCCGTCGTCGGCGCGAGAGCGAGCAATTTTTTCGCCTGGCAAAGACGGCGAAGCAGGCGATGGTTGGTCTATCGTCGATGCAGCCGGATGCAGCCAGGCGAAAAATAGGGCCGCTCGAAGCCAGATCGAGTTTTCCGACACAGCCTAAATCCTTAGGTGAAGGGAACATTCTGTAAATAAGGAAGGTGGACTCATGAAAAAGGGAAGTGCAATTCTAACGGTGCTGTTATTGGCAAGCAGTGCGTCCGCTACGGTCACGGTGTCCGCGGTCTGGGGGGAAGACGGGTTGGTAGCGATCAACTACGCCACAACAGACGCCGAGCCCGTCAGGGCCTTTGCGTTGGATATCACGGTGGATGCAGGTGAAATCACGGCGGTCTCTGGCTTTATCCGGGGCGAGAGTACGATGGACCAACCCGGCTATGGCATCTTTCCTGCAAGTTTCAGCGCTGCCATCACGGTGGATCCAACAACAGGTGAAGTGGCCGATTGGGACATCGTGGACTATACGCCTCTGGCCGACCCGAACGATCCGGGTGCCTTGGGCGGATTGGGCACGGCGGGCGTGACCCTTGAGATGGGCGCGCTGTACGCGGCTCCCGAGGCCGCCCCTCTGTTGTTTGGGACGCTTTGCAAGCTGGAACTTACGGATCCCAGCGCCAGTCTCTTTATCGACCTCAACAGCATCCGCGGTGGTATCGTCCTGAACGACGCCACCGCCGCCGTCGCACCCGTCCTACAAAGCGGCCCCATTCCCGTGCCGGTGCCCCAGTAAGGGACAGGAGACCGATTACTGATCACTGGAACGCTAGGAATCTTCGCCAAATGCTGTTTGTGCCGGAAAGCACGTGAACTCGGCATTTTGTATTGCCCTGATTTCATGGACCGCTATAATAATCCAGCGAACATGGCAGATAGGAAGAACGTGACGTAGAGTCACGCATGCGGCCGTAATTCAGTGGTAGAATGCCAGCTTCCCAAGCTGGACGTCGTGAGTTCGAATCTCATCGGCCGCTTTTGACTTTTCTTGACAAACCTCGCTAGATTCACGGTTTATGATATCTGTGGACTCGCTCCCTCTTGTTTCTTCTTGACTGGTTTTGACTCCTTTTGACGCGATCTTGACTCTTC
>JADFMM010000340.1 GCA_022563885.1 Planctomycetota bacterium
GTGTGTTTCTATGCCGGCCGAATAGGCCTCAATGGAGTCGCCCTTGAGCGCCCGCGCATATCCTTCGGCCATTTGGCTGCGGCACGAATTTCCCGTACACAGAAAAAGTATTCTCAGCTTTGACATGTAGTCATGCCGCTCAGTAGAGCCTGCCTGTAAACATGCGAGTGCCCGGAAAGGGGGCAACCCCGGCCATTATATGAGCCCGAGCGACTCTGTGTAAATCGCAAAACGGGAGCCCCCAGGACAGTTGCACCTTACCGCGGTGCCGTGAACAGCGGGTTTTTCTCTACCCCCTCCACAGATCCCCGCAAGGCGGTAATCAGTGGGTCAGTAATCAGTGGGTAAGTGGGTCAGGGGTAAAGCAATCCGCTTTGGCCCACACCGATTACCGATTACTGGCATGGTTCAAGGTTCCAGGTTCACGGTTCACAGTTGAAGGAAAAGCTGATTCAAGGTTTCTAACCGTGAACCATGAACCAAAAACTCTAATTCGGTATGCGGTTTACGACTTCGGAAGCATCATAAATCCGGCAGAACTGTTACCTGAAATTGAACCATGCCGTCTTTGGCCTTGTTCAAGAACGCCTCGTTTGGGGTGACAGCGGCTATGGCGGTGGAGGTTGGCGGAGGGGGGGGCCGCTCTACATCAGGACCGATACTCCAGTGTTGCCAGGGTTTGAACCAGGCACTGCAGGAAGGCTTCATTACTGGGCAGCTCCGTCTTTGGGTTTGGGCTCTGCGACCTTGCCCGAGACGATTCCATCACTATACCTTTTTTGGAGTTGACGATAGTGTTCCACTAGTTTCCGAGGACCATGACCAACGGAAGCAGAGATTTTGATGGCGTATTACGCGAATGGCGTCAATTACAGGATCGGCTTTCATGACGTTTCTCCAAGCATTTCAACGGGGGTCACCGTTCATCTCTTGGCGTCGTAGTAGTGGTGAGGACAACCATCTGACAAAATCAACTGCCGCTAGCGGGAACTAAGACCTTCGCGGTGGTGCCGGGGGCTACCAGGATTCGAGGTGGACGCGCTACTGGGCGGTCGTTTAGGCTGACCGATCGAGCCGCCTAACCGTAATTAGGTCGTTCGCTGCCACGGCGCGCACATCTCCTTCCTTGAGAGTCAATAGTGCTTCCGTCCGGCCAGCCGCACTGACGAACTCGATCTCCAAACCATCCGGCTCATAGACTGTACGACGGCTCCCAAATCGCCCCTTTGGAGCCCATTCCCGGGAAGGTCCCGGTTAAGCACCACCGTATCGAGCATTTTGAATTTCATGATCTTGGTCCCGGAAATGCGGTCACAAAGCCCAAGTATGTATTATTTGCTTTCCTGAAAACTGACTGATAGATGAGTGAGAATAGCCCAGCGTACGGCTCAGCCTTTTCTACTTGATGGTAAACATTCTGCCACTGCTGTACCGCCCCCCCTAATGCCTGTCAACGGTCATCAAAGCCGGTTCCTAAAAGCCGATTACGATTACAAGTACCGCTGCGCTGAGTACGAGTCCGATTTGGACTCGTATACCGTTACCTCACAAGGGGAGGACACATACTTTCCTAACTCAATCGGGCAAGACCAAATCCGGAGCACACTTGGACCATGACCGGATCAATCAAATAGCGTGCATGATCCAGCCAGAGCAGGTGTTCACGAACAATGTCGTTGCCGGCAGCTCTCAACCGATCCGGCAAATTATTCTTCGTGAAGGGATTTTCGCGGAAACCCACGGGACTGGGGGGAAGCCCTCCGAATCTGCGTGATTCTTCAGAACACGGCCCGGATTCCAGTACGCTGTCCGAGCCATATTGTCGGACGCCGTTTCCTTAATTCTGGCCTGGTTCAGCTAAGGATCACACTCGCGACCGTTGTCGTAAGCGAATCAAAGAGGCTCTTGGGAGTGGGGCGTGAACACCCACGACGAAATGCCGTCGCAACGGGTCCTCGACGGTTGGACGCGCGACTGAAATCCCTTGCCGCACAACCAACCTTGGTATGACCATTGGTTGAAGCATATGCCACTTTCGTCACTTCTCCCGACGTGAACGGTTCCAAAAAAACGCTTGACTAATCCCCGTAATGCCTGTATGATCCTGTCATACTACTCCCTGGCATACTGTTCTCGAGGTATTCGCATGAAAACGAAAAAAACACGCGCGGCGGTGACAATCTCCATGCCGCAGGATATGGCTGAAGAATATGATAAACTATCTAAGAGGCTTGCAAAGAATAGGAGCGTGCTCTTCAGAGAAATGTTTCTGGCTTACAAGAGACAGAATCTGAAAGAGGAGTTTCGAGAGCTTCAAACATACGGCACAGCTTTGGGCAAAAAAAGAAGACTCTTCACAGAGTCTGATGTTGAAAAACTGGTTTTCGAAGGACGCTGATTTTGAATGTCGTTTTCGACACCAACATCTATATCTCTGCCTTCGTCATACCTGGCGGCAATGCCGAAAAAGCTTATCTCCACGCTATTGATGGCGACTTCGAGCTATGCACTTCCATTGCAATCCTGACGGAATTGGCTCAGAAATTGGACGAGAAGTTTGATTGGGAAAAACATAGAATTGCTCAGTTGATTAGCTCGATCAGCGATATAGCTACCGTCTTGAAGGCCACACCTTCGCTGAAGGTGTTATCAGATGACCCGGATAATCGTATCTTAGAGTGTGCTATAAAAGCAGAAGCGGATTTTTTGGTCACCGGGGACAAGCATTTGCTCAAATTGAGGATGTATGGGAATTTTCAAATCATAAAACTATCCAATTTTCTCTCGATACTTCACCAAACGCCCATTGAATAGTTTGTGTGAGATATCACGGCGTCACTTAACACATAAAACATAACACTTAAAACGGAAGCGCAGCGCCCCGCTTCACATAAAACATAAAACCTAAATACATAAAACGGAAGCGCAGCGCCTCACTTAATAACAACGCAACATCATTGTACCGCCCGCTCATAGACAACCCTTCCTTCTTTACGTATACCCTCAGCATATTCAGGCTCAATTTTTTTCCAATTGAACAATATCCACAGGAAATCTCGTCATCGCCTGAGCTTTACCCAGCATCTCAAAATAAGGGACCGGCAAGAAATAAGTTGGACAATTTGGGGTCCAAGTGTGCCCCACATTGGGTCGCGCCCGATTGAGCGAAACCACAGGCGTAGCTGTCCTACGTCGCGGATTTCGCGATTGAGAAGCGATCAAAGATGGGGTGCAATTGGGCGTTCAAAAGTCCAAGTCATTTCTTGCCGTTCCCTTAGCTCAGTAAAAGCAGTAATCAGTAATCAGTAATCAGTGGTCAGTAGTCAGTAGGACATCACCAGGCCCACTTCACGGAGTTTCTGCAGCAGCGCCGGATTCTCGCGTGACATGTCTCTAAGGCGGTTCTTTTTGAAGGGATAGGATCGCGCGACTTCCAATACCAAGGACGCCTTGGACGCGACTGCTGAACTCCGCAAGGCAGTAAGTGTCTCCAGACGTGCTTGGTTCGCCGGCGAGATGCAGGCCTGCCGTAGGAAATGAAAGATCTCCTCTTCCTGCTGGAGGCCGACGCGCTTGGGAAGAGAGACTTTTGCACACGTCTGACAGATATACCCCCGGCGACCTTTGGCGGGGTAGGCCTCTTTGGGTTTGCGAATGCCACAGACGCGACAGGTGAATCCGGCTGGGGGTAATACCGGCGCGCGCGTCGGCTTCTTCCTAGGTTTGGAGTCCTTCACCCGTCACCCTCCGACACGCTTCACTGTGTACCCCAGTCGTTTCAGTTCTGTCACCTAACTCATATTAATAATGCGGCGGTTTCTCTTCTTCGGGTTTGCCCACCGGAAGTGCGCCCTCGAGGCCCTCGAAGCGTTCCATGAGACGCTTGTAGGCCTTCTCGAGCCGGACGATTCTTTTCTCCTGTCCGTAGATCACCTCGTTCTGCTGTTCGAGGGTGTGCTCCAGATGGGCGATCTTGGACTCGATATCGATGAATCGTTCATGTTCCATACACATTGTCCCTCTGCGGTTATCCGGCACCTTCAGTCAGGGCCTACTATACCACGGTCCCTGTCAGGAGAGATAGGCCGGGCTGAAAAAGTTCGCAAATTCCAAGCGGACGCGACAGTGGACTGGTATAGTATCGGGCTGACGTGAACCTGCCCGGCGGAGCCTCGTCGATGCGCTGACAGTGAAGAGAAGGAAACCAAAATCATGGCCCCGACCTCCCCCGATGTACCCGATGTAATAGTCTCCGGGCACATCTGCCTCGACTTGATCCTGGAGTTCGAGTCGGACGCCTTTGCAGACTTGGATCTCGAGTCCGGAGCGCTGGTTCTGATCAATCAGGCAAAGTCATCGACCGGGGGCGTGGTGGCGAACACGGGACTCGCCTTGCACCGACTCGGGGTTGCAACCTCTCTCATGGCAAAAGTGGGCGAGGATCTGTTCGGCCAGGAGATCTTGCGCTTGCTCAGGGCAAGGGATCCACAACTGGTCGAATGCATGCGCATCGATCCTGATGCCCGGACGAGTTTTACAGCAGTCATCAATCCCGTGGGCAAGGACCATACCTTCCTGCATCTCGCCGGCGCGAATGACAGCTTCGGCGCGGAGGATGTCTCTGTCGAGCGCATCTCGCAAGCACGCCTTTTTCATTTCGGCTATCCTCCCATCATGAAGCGCATTCGCCAGGATGGCGGTCACGAACTCAAGACGATCCTGCAGCGGGTCCGGGATGCGGGCCTGACCACCTCACTGGACATGTGTTCAGTCGACCCCAGTTCCGAAGCGGGACGCGTCGATTGGCGCTCCTATCTCGCCACGGTCTTGCCGGAGGTGGATCTCTTCGTACCGAGTCTCGACGAACTCCTCGCCATGATGGAGATACCCAGGTGCGATGTCACCCGGGCACTCCTGCACCAGGTGAGCGGTCAACTCCTCGACCTGGGTGCGGCCATCGTACTCCTGAAGCTCGGAGACCAGGGGCTGTTCCTACGAACGACTCCCGATCCCCAACGGCTCGAGCCCCTCGGTCGAGCCCTGGCGCAGCAGGCCACATCGGAGGCTTGGCTGGGCTGCGAGATGGGCGTCCCCGCGTTTGAGGCGCAGGTGGTGGGCACCACCGGTGCCGGGGACAGCACCATTGCCGGTTTCATCGGTGCCCTGCTCAAGGGATACCGGCCCCATGACGCGATCACCTTCGCCGCCGCCGTCGGCGCCTTCTGCGTGGAGCAATCCGATGCGGTCAGTGGCATCCCCTCCTGGAACGATGTGGACGAGAGACTCAGGAAGGGCTGGCCTACGCTAGACAGCGTCCTGAGCGAAAACGCGTAGAGCATTACAGAATCGGTTTCGAAAGGCCCTTTTTTGGCGCCCCGTGACACGGTATACAGGCTCACTCGAATCCCGTCTTTGTTCTGGGTCTAGCCGATGCCGCCTCGGCTGTCAATATGGAGTTCTGACCTGCTTCGCGGAGGTGTTGGTTGGCGCGATAGACCTGCTGTGAACTAGAGGTTGCTTCGGCTTTGTTGTTCCCTCGAATTGGGTTTCCCGTCGGGGTGTCTTGCCCAGATCTGGGAGAAATCGTCCACGGGAAGTCTCCCCCTTCAAAAAAACCTTGCGGCCAATGACGAGAGTCTCGCTCTTGAATTGTACATGCATTTGATGTACACTGCCAGCATGAAGGACGATCAAGAAGAAAAGGAAATAC
>JADFMM010000094.1 GCA_022563885.1 Planctomycetota bacterium
AAGATCGATGAACTCAGAGAGGCGGTCCGGGAGAGTGTCGCGGCGGAAATTGCGAGAATCTACGAGGACCCGGTCTACACGGACGCACGGAACAAAATGTATGAGCTGGGTACCTCGATCATCCGAGATGCGGAAAGGCGGTTGTACCTTTTTCAGCGCACCCCTTCGCTGATCCTTTCCTCACGGGACTACCTGGCCGACGATTCGACGAAGTGGGGCTACGAAAGGGAATTCGAGAATACCTTGTGGGCTTGGGTGAATATGCACGAGCGTGTTGACCGGGAATTCCTGTATCTCTTCTCTACCGAAGCAACTCGCCGGGAGATCGAGGACGTACCACCTGAATCAAAAGGGGAATACGTCGCAGACGTACGCAGTCGTGTCACGAAACTCATGAAAATTGAGGAAAAAAGCGGACATCGTTTCAGAATCGCGATGGTGGATGTCCCAATCTGCGGCCCTCTTATTGTAGGGGATAACCGATATGCTATATGGGTCTTAGGTAGCGACCAAGCTGTATCCATATCTCAGTATAATAAGAAGATTTGCGACATTCTTGCTATGATGCTCAACAGCCATGGTCAGAAGCACGTGAATGTTAAGGAGATCCTTGATCGGCTGGGTATATGACGTTTTGGTGTGCATGCCCTGCCTACACGTCTGGTTTGGTCAGAAACAAGGGCCTGGTTCAATTCCGGGTTACACGACTCGACGTAGGACTCGTGCTCGTGCTCGTACTCGTAATCGGCTTTTCGGCGCTCTCGATTACGATTACGAGCACCGCTTCGCTGAGCACGAGCACGAAAACAGGCCAGGCGGACTGCTACCCATATGCACACTTTTGTGAACCAGGCCGACAACAAGGAGTCAAGGGCTCAAATGCTTGCCTATTCCGGCCCCGACGGCAGGGAGAAGACCCAGAACCACTCCCAAAGCGACATCCAAAAGGCCCTCGAACGGCTTGCCGACTTTGGTCCCCGGAGCGGGCGGTTGAAACAGCTGGGCCGCGCGCTGGTCCATCGCAGGCGCTGAGAGAGTCACGGGATCAGCCAGCTCAAGGCGTCGACTCACCGGTGACTGTCTTTGAACGCCTGATTTGTTTCCCTATTTTAAACTTATCCGGTTTTTTTCCTGCCGGTTCATTTCCCATTTTACTATTCCTCGTTCTCCCGCCTTCTTTTTCCTTTCGAGCTACCCTCTGCTACTACTGTGGCGTGGCTAAATAGAGGACCGTATTCTTCCCTCTCATTAGCGTCCCATAGTCTTCTCCGGTGGGTTCCTGCTAAGGCAAGCAAGTCTCAACGGCGAGTTGGCTTTCGCAAAGGGATGAAAACGCCAAAATGCCCTAAGGGATTGATCTTTGGGCGTCCGATAGGGAGCAGGTGTGTTAGAACCTTGTTTGGGGGTACCTAATGAAAACACGAACATTTACATTGGCTGTTCTTTGGTTGATTCTCGGCGCCATGCTCTTTTACACGGTCTTGGAGGAGACGCAGGGCGATGCGCACAGTTTACAAGAACAGGAGGTGCACACTGGGCTCATGACGGCATCCTGCCTGCGGGGGCGACCCCCTCCTTCATCGTCACTGATCACGGTGTACGACTCCGAGGAGGTCCAACGCCAACGAGAACACAAACGGCCTGAGGCAGAGATGCTTTTAGGCTTTTTTTATGTCAAGCGCATGAAGGGTGGAACACGTCTCAGTTTCCCCTGCTCATCCACGCAAGCCAGGACGCTCCGTCCTTCGGTCAGTAACTTGTCCGTTGATTCTTCTGTGATGCGGTAGGTGTGTTCTATGCGGCTGGCAGTCACTCGGCCCCAGCGCGTTTCCAATCTGACTGGGACATCGTATCTGGCTGGACGCAGGAACTTGATCGATAGATCCACCATAACGAAGTAGACCCCGGATTTCTCCAGATCACGATAGGCCAGACCGTTGGCTCGCAGAAGCTCGCCGCGCCCAATTTCAAACCAGATAGGATAGGCGCTGTGGTGAATTACGCCGGCCTGATCGGTTTCGCTGTAGCGGGGACAAATGACGGTCGTATGTTCGTCTACTCTGATGCCTTCTGGAAAACCCGTGCTCATAAGGGTGAAAAGAATAGCACAGATCCCCCTCGAAAGGCAAGCGGGAGACTGTACGCCTAGGTAATCAGTAATCAGTAATCGGTAATCGGTTTGGGCTGACCACTGACCACTGACCACTGATTACTGATTACTGATTACTGATTACTGATTACTGCCTCACGAACCGCCCTGTCGCTTGGTCTCTCGGTTTTTATTCCATTAAAGAAAAAAACCCGGGATGGACGACCTTCTATTTGACACCCAGAAAAGGTGGATGATGGGAGGAACTAGACGACTGACACGGAGGTTGCGATGGATGTTCTCGGGGGACCCGAGGTGAGGGGGGCTGGCTGTCAACTTGGTTTAGCTGCATTTGTCTTGAAATTGAACGCCATAGGCATATCGGATACGGAGCATGAGCTTGAAATGCCCATTCCTCGGCTCTGGCATGAGGCTTGCCTCAGAGGTTGGACGTTGCCTGTCTGTCCGGGGAGTGCATGCGCCCTGCGGCGCACTCTTCTGCAACGCTTGTGAATGGTGGTCGCTGCAGGTCACTCGGTGGACAACATGAGGCGTATGTCAAAGATGACGGATGGTCTGATCGGTCAGCCCATGTTCAAATTGCTTGCCAGGGCCAAAGAGATGGAACTGGCGGGTCGCAGAATCCACCACTTTGAGATTGGCGATTCCTGTTTCAGGGCTCATCAACACATTCTGGACGCCACGAAGCAGGGACTGGATGAGGACAGGACTCACTATGTGGATTCGTCGGGCATCCCCGAGTTAAAGGAGGCCATCTGTGATCACACCGCTCAGACCCTCGGTTTTCGTCCCGACGCGGATCAAGTCCTGGTGATGCCTGCGAATTCCGTGATCGATGGCGTATTCCGTTGCCTTGTCGATCCAGGGGAGGAGGTGCTCTTTCCCGACCCTGGTTTTTCCACCTATCTGGCCGTGACCCATTATACGGGCATCAAAAAGGTAGGTTATCCCTTGCTGGACAGCAATGCGTTTCAACTGGATGTTGCCGACATGGCCGCGCGGATCTCACCACGGACCCGCTTGCTCGTCCTCAATTCGCCCAATAATCCCACGGGATCGGTGGTTGGCGAGGAAGATGTCCGGCGGGTAGCCGAACTGGCCGCGCGGGAAGACCTCTATTTGCTCAGCGATGAGATCTATTCCCAGGTGCTCTATGAACAACAGAGGCATTTTTCGCCGGCGGTATTCGACCGGTGTCGCGAACGTACCATCATTCTCAACGGATTCGCTAAAAACTATTCGATGCCGGGATGGCGCCTGGGCTATGCCATCGGGCCGAAACCCGTGATCCGCAAGATGGGAATCCTATTCCAGACCATTTTTTCCTGCTTGCCGCCCTTCATCCAACAGGGCGGCATTGCCGCGCTGACCGGTGACCAAGACTGTGTGCGTGAGCGCATCTGGCGCTACGAGGTGTTGAGAGACCTGATGGTAGAGAAGTTGAATTCGCTGCCCGGCGTCTCCTGCGCGGCGCCTCAGGGAGCGTGCTATGTGTTCCCCAACATCAGTCGTACCGGCATGAGCAGTGAGGAATTCGCCGACTTTGCCCTGGAACAGGCAGGCGTGGCTGTCCTACCCGGGAACTGTTTCGGTCGATTCGGTGAAGGGCATGTGCGATTCTGCTTCACGCAATCGGCGGAAACCATTGAATTGGCCCTGGAAAAAATGAAGACGGCTTTGACCAAACGAGCTGTAAGGAGCGACTATGAAGTCTTTGTTGGTTAATGACATCACGTTGCGCGATGGGGAACAGGCCCCCGGTGTAAACTTCTTTCCCGAGGAGAAACTCCGCATTGCCGAGCAGTTGGTCAGACTGGGCGTGCCCATCATCGAGGCGGGATTTCCCATTGCGTCCGAAGATGACGTAAAGGGTGTACAACTGGTGGCAGAGGAGTTTGGTGATGAGACGATCATCTGTGCGATGTGCCGCGCCCACCAAAAGGATATTCAGGTCGCAGCCGAAGCCTTGCGGGGCGCCGCGAAGGGACGGATTCAGGTGGTGATGGGGACGTCGGACATCCATCTCAAGCACAAGTTCGGGATGTCGCGTTCGGAGGCCCTGGACCTCTCTACCAAGATGGTAGCCTATGCCAAGACCTTTATGCAGGACGTCGAATTCGCAGCCGAGGATTCCACGCGTAGCGATCTCAATTATCTCATGGACGTCTGTCAGGCCTGCGTCCGGGCCGGGGCCAGGACCATTGAACTGCCGGACACGGTGGGATATGCCACGCCGGTCGACTACTTTGAGATGGTGTCGGCGGTGGTGAACTGTTTGCCGCCGGAGATCTTGGTGTCGACCCACTGTCACGACGATCTGGGACTCGCGGTCGCCAACACCCTCGCCGGCGTCCAGGCGGGAGCCGGTCAGGTGGAAGTCACGGTCAACGGTATCGGAGAGCGGGTCGGCAATGCGGCCACAGAGGAGGTGATCATGGCCCTCAAGACGCGTGAGGACATCTATCACTGTGATTTAGGTTCCATCCGCACGCCTGAGATCGTGAGGACGAGCAGTTTGGTCGAAGAACTGTCGAAGATGACGATCGCCCACAACAAGGCGGTGGTGGGGCGAAACGCCTTTCTGCACGAATCCGGCATTCATCAGGATGGCATGATCAAGTCGCCCCAAACCTATCAGGTCATGAATCCGCAGGACGTGGGTCGTCAGGGCTATCAGTTCTTGATGGGCAAGCTCTCGGGAAAGCACGCATTGGAGCAACGACTCAGGACGCTGCACCTCTGTGACAGCGAAGATACGATTCGGGAGTTCTCCCGATATTTTAAAGATCATGCCGCCAAGAAGAAATTCATCACGGATGATGACATCGTGGGGTTGTTCGAAAGGTTTAGCACGGGATAGGAGTTGGGACGTGCATGACAATAAGTTACCGAATTATCCGCTCAGATTTAGGTTGGATTTGGTCGTGATCGATTGAGCGAAACCGGAGGCGTAGTGTGCCTACGTTGAGGCTTTCGCGATTGAGGAACGGCCAAAGACGACCTGAAGATGAGATGGAGAAGCGGTAAGTTATTGTTGTGTGGGTCCTTAATGCCGGCGTGACCGATCAATGCATGGATATTCAAACGGTTTTTCGGAAAATGTGTCTGATTCGTCATTTTGAACTGCACGCGGCCCAGGCCTACGAGCAGAAGTTGACTCCGGGGACGGTCTACCTGGCGGTCGGCCAGGAAGCGTCCTCCGCCACGGTGTCGATGCTAACCCCGGGGTATGCCGTATTTACCCAGCATCGGGGTCATTCCGCTCTTTTGGCTCACGGCGGGGATCCCGCAGCGCTCCGTGACGAACTGCTCGGCCTGGAGTCAGGCTGCTGCGGTGGGCGGGGGGGCTCCGCGTGTGCGCAGGATATAGCCATTCCCATGTACGCCCACCATGGACAACTGGGCGAGAGTATCGCTATTGCCACGGGATACGCCCTCGCCTCGAAAAAGCCCACGCTGGCCTACTTTGGGGATGCCGCCGCGGAAGAGGACTACGCACTGTCCAGCTTTGGCTTTGCGGCGACCCACAAGCTGCCGGTGCTCTATGTCTGCGAAGACAACAATCTGTCTATCTTGACACCCATAGAGGACCGACGCAACTGGAACGTCTACGAGGTGGCCGACTCCATGGGCCTCGCCACGGCGAACATCGACGACGACCCCGTTCTGATCCACGATACGGTGACGCGTCTGCTGAAATCGTTGCCGGCCTTTATCAACATTCGCACCTGCCGACACCTCTGGCATACCGGTGTGGGCAGAGACGGCCCGCCTGAGTGGGACCGACTGGACGAGTACCGGAGCAAGGTTCCCGATGCCGAGGCCATTGAAAATCGAGTTAAAGAGTCTGTAGAAGCGCTATGGCAAGAACAGTTGCAGAGACAATAAAAGAAATCACCCGTCGCCATCTGGAAGAGAATGGCGGCCTCCTCTTTGGTCAGTGCATTAGGGCCGTGGGGTGGGTCAACAACTCGGTGCCGGACTGTAAGAACATTGTCGAGTTCCCAGCGTCCGACGTCGGCAACATGGGCATCGCCTGTGGTGCTGCGGTCGCGGGGGTCCGTCCCATTATCGTGATCCGTTTTCAGGATTTCATGTGGCTCAACAGCAGCGCGCTGGTGAATTACGCGGCCAAGTCCAAGGAAATCTTCGGGACCACGACGCCGATCTTCGTCAGGGCATTGGCCATGGCCAATGCGGGATGCACCCACTCGGGTGTCTTGCACGGCGTGTTCATGCACATGCCCGGCTTTCGGATTTGTTCGCCCATGTCACCGTGTGAGTATGAAGAGATCTGGGATGATTTCATGTCTCACGACGTCCCCATGTTTGTGAGCGAACACCGGGGGAGTTTTCTGCACACCGAAGAATATGTCAATACCTGCCAACCCGCCGATGTCACACTGGTCGGTATTTCCGCCGCTCGCTTCAATTTGGCAGAGGCCGTGGAGATTCTGGCGGAAGAGGGCATCACCTGCAATGTGGCCCATTGTTACTGGCTCAAACCCTTCAAGACGGATCATGTCCTCAAGGCGCTGGCCAACACGCGCATGGGTTTGGTGGTGGATGCGGGATTCGAAATCTGTGGGGCGGCGCAGTCTCTGGCCTATAACCTCATGTGGCAAACCGGCAAGCCGGTCAAAGCGTTGGGACTCGAGGATCGATCCTCCGGCGTCAGTCCCGCGAGTCGCAACTCGACGCCTAGTGCCGAGCGCATCGCCGAGACGGTGCGGCAGGCATTTCTGGAAAAGGCTGAGAATCAGGACTGCGTGGGCATTTCAGATGCCCGGATGAGTGGAGCGGGGACCTAAGTCTGGAGTCATAAGATGGTGAAAATCGCAAAGAAGACCAAACTTGGCATGGTGCAGATCAACAATAGCTTTGCCAATCAGTGCTATCTTCCCTACTCCGTAGCCATGCTACAGGCCTACGCCCAAAGACACCTCGAGACGGCCGATCGATTTGAATTCCTGCCTGCCGTGTTTGATCGCATTCGGGTGGAAGAGGCCGTGGAACAACTCGAATCCGCGGACGTCGTTTGTTTCAGCACCTACGTATGGAACGTCCGCCTCTCCCTGGCGATTGCCGAGGCCCTGAAGACCCAAAATCCCAGTGTGTTGACGGTCTTCGGAGGACCTCAGATCCCCGATGCCGATACCGAAGGATTTCTCCGTAGGCATCGATGCATCGACTTGGCCTGTCACGGCGAAGGGGAACGCGTTCTCAAGGCCATACTGGAACACTATGCCGAACGAAACTGGCAAGCCGTTCCTTCTCTGAGTTACCTGAATGATCGAGGTGAATTTCTGCAAACAGAGAAATGTCCCCGTATTCGAGATTTTATGGAAGTGCCCTCGCCCTTCCTGGACGGTGTCTTTGAGCCCTTGATAGAGGCCCATCCCGAAATGCAGTGGATCGGTCTCTGGGAAACCAACCGTGGCTGTCCCTTTGAATGTTCATTCTGTGACTGGGGGTCTAAGACCAAGAACAAGGTGATTCGGCGAGATATAGAGGAAATCTACCTGGAGGCCGATTGGTTTAGTGATCACAAGATCGAGTTCATCTTCTGCTGCGATGCGAACTTCAGCATACTCAAGAGGGACATAGACATCATCAAGCGCGTTGCCGCCAATAAGGCGTCCCATGGCTACCCCAAGGCCCTCTCGGTACAGAGCACGAAAAACTTTACCGACAATTCCTATGCCATCTATAAGATCATGGGGGAATCAAAGCTGAGCAAAGGGGTGGCCCTCGCCCTGCAATCGGTCCATGAGCCGACGCTGGAGGCGATCTATCGCCAAAACATCCCCGCGAAGGCCTTCCAGGAGGCGCAGGAACGACTCAGTGCCATGCAGATCGAGACCTTCACGGATATCATCCTGCCCCTGCCCGAGGAGACCTATGACAGCTTCGTCGATGGTATTGCCTTTACCATTGGGCATGGACAGCACCACCGCATCCAGTTCAACAATCTATCGATTCTGCCTAACGCGGCCATGGGCGACCCCGCCTATCAGGAACGCTACGGCTTCGAGACAGTGGAAACGGACATCATCAATATCCATGGCAGCATGGTCGAGGACAATCCCATTCGGGAGAAGCAGTTGTTGGTCGTGGCAACCAACACGATGCCCCCGTCGGACTGGGTTAGAACGCGGGTCTTCAGTTGGATGACGGGGTTGTTGCACTTCAATAAGCTGCTGCAGATCCCGTTTGTACTTCTCCACCAGCTCTATGACGTGAGTTATCGCGACCTCTTGGAACGCTTCACCCAAGCGGACCTCCCGCCGATCCTGGCCGAAATCAACCAATTCTTTATCGACAAGGCCCACGCGATTCGCAGCGGCGACGTCGAGTTTTGCGAATCTAGGGAGTGGCTCAATATCTTTTGGCCAGCCGACGAGTTGATGCTCATCCGGCTCTGCACTCAGGATCGGCTGGACGCCTTCTACGGCGAGGCGTCGGCATGCCTGGCTGACCTGATGCGACGTAAGTCCATCGTCCAATGGGAGTCGGTATTGGAAGCCGCCATGAGCCTCAACAGAGAGTTGATGAAGCTGCCCTTTCAAACCGAAGACCGACAGCTTCATCTCCGCCACAATATTTGGGACATCTACCGGGCATCGCTCCGGGGCGACCGTGTGCCCCTCGAGCAAGGACAGTTCCACTATGAGATCGATCGAACGACCGACACCTGGACCTCTTGGGAGCAGTGGTGTCGCGAGGTAATCTGGTGGGGGAACAAACGAGGGGCCTATATCTACGCCTGCAACACCGTCGATTCACCGACCTCTATCTTAGGAATCAGCACTAATGTCCATAGCGAACCAGACTCTGTTCTTGGCCGGAGCCACCGGCATGACGGGGACTAGCCTGCTGGAGACGCTGCGGGCCCAGTCTCCGACGACTCGGATTCGGGCGGCAGTCCATCAGACGGAGCCCGACTGCGCCTACGACGACGTGGACTATGTCCGCGGCGACCTCCGAGACCTGGAAGACTGTCGACGGATGGTCGCAGGATGCGACTGCGCGATCATGGCGGCGGCCTATGCGGGCGGTGCCGTCTATACGACGAATTCGCCTTTCGAGCACATGGGCGAGAACCTGCTGATGAATCGTCAGATGTTGGAGGCCTTTCATCTAGAAGGCGTCAAGCGGATTGTCTTCATCGGCTCGGCCGTCATCTATCAGGCCTTCGAGGGGAGTATTAAAGAAGAAGAACTCGATTTCAACCTAGATCCGCATCGGGCCTATTTCGGTTTTGCTCAGGCCATGCGTTTTCTTGAAAACATGTGTCGCTATCTGCATGAGGAGTTCGATCATGAGGTCGTGATGGTGCGGGCAGCCAACATTTTCGGGCCGCGTGACAAATTCGATTCCCAGCGCAGCAATTTCATTCCCGCCATCATTCGCAAGGCGAGCGAGCGCATGGATCCGTTTGAACTCTGGGGCAGCCCGGATGTGGTCCGTGACGTGATCTTCTGTGGCGACTTTGCCAAGGCGATCGTGATGCTGGCGGAGGAGGATGGCCTGGTATGCGAGGCCTTTAATGTGGGGACAGGCGTCAAGACCACGGTGGGGCAGGTGGCCGAGTGGGCCCTCAGGCATGCCGACCATGAACCGGCGGAGATTCGCTGGAGCCCGGACAAACCGACCACCGTCGGCTACCGCGCCCTGGACTGCGGCAAGTTGAAAAGGGCGGTCGGATGGGAACCCGACCATAGCATTGAAGAGGGCATCCGGAAGACGGTGCAATGGTGGCAGACGCATCAGGAGGCATGGGTCCATTGAAGAAAAAGATGTTGATCTGCGGTGCGACCGGGTTCATTGGGCGGAACTGTGCGGAGTTTTTTGCCGAGCAGGAAGCCTATGAGGTCTTCGGCACCACCTGTCGCTCCGAGCCGTCTGGTCACGACGGCATTGAATTTTTGTCGGCGGATTTGACGAACAAGTCCGATGTGCAGCGCGTCGTAGAGGGCATGGATATCGTCATCCAGGCCGCTGCCACGACCTCGGGTGCGAAAGACATCGTGAGTTCGCCTTGTTATCACGTCACGGACAATGCCGTCATGAACGCCTTGCTCTTTAGAGCGGCGTTTGACTTGGGCGTCGCTCATGTGCTCTTCTTCAGTTGCACGACGATGTACGCCTCCTCTCCACGTCCGGTCAAGGAGACCGATTTCGACGCCAACGCCCCCATACACGGGGGATATTTTGGAGGCGCCTGGACAAAGGTCTACAACGAAAAAATGTGCGAGTTTTATGCGAGCCAGGGGAGCACAAGATTTACTGTCGCGCGCCACTCCAATATCTATGGGCCCTATGACAAGTATGATTTGGAACGGTCTCATGTCTTCGGCGCGACGATCACCAAGGTAGAGACCACACCCGAGGGCGAGGCTCTCGTCATTTGGGGAGACGGTACGCAGGGTCGCGATCTCTTGCATGTCTCGGACTTGACGCGCTTTGTGGACGCGGCCTTGACGCGGCAGGAGAGCGCTTTTGAGCTATTCAACGTCGGGTGTGGCCGGATCATCGAGGTGAAAGATCTCGTCGCCAAAATAATCCAACACTCCGGAAAGCGTCTCCGCGTTGAACATGATTTAAAGAAGCCCACGGTCAACACGAGTCTCTGTTTGGACTCGACCCGGGCCAGGGACCTTCTCGGCTGGCAGCCGCGGGTGAGTCTGGATGATGGCATCCAGGACACCCTACAATGGTATCGACAGAACGCGACTGTCGCGAATCTGTGTTAGGGGTTAGGGGCTAGGGGCTTTACTATGCTACGAATCGGATTTATCTTTCCCAGCAGTCACTATCTCTTCGATCCTTTTAAAGGGGACCCGCACACCCACTTTCATCTCTTGACCCTGTTGGAGGACCGTCTCGGCGCTCAGGTCGAGGTGAAGCTCATTGACTTGAGGGGGATCGACCCGAAGTTTGCCCTCTACCACGTCCCGGAGTGTGACATGTTTCTTCAGTCCATCTACACGCTGGATGTGGATGAACAGATTGAGCTTGTTGCCGGCCTCCGCAAAGACTATCCCCAGGCGGTCCATCTGGCGGGAGGCCCGCATGCTCAGGAATTCCCCAAAGAAATGCAAGAATTCTTTGACGCGATCTTTATCGGGGAATGTGAAGAGCTCCTCTTCAGGGCCATCGAGGACTTTGAGCGTAACGACCTGCAGAAACTCTACACCAATCCCCAGGGCATTGATGTGAACGAGTACCCCATGCCGCGGAGAAACTTTCTGTCCAAATCAAACGTCTCTCGCACCGATATGCTCAGCCTCAAACGGGACAGCTCTTTTAAAGAGTTGAGGGGAACAACGGTTCTGTTCAGTCGAGGCTGTCCCTACCAGTGCGCTTTCTGTGCCATGGAAAAGACACGCAAAGGGGCTGGAATTCGATATCGACGACCCGATCTCATCGTCGAGGAAATCGAGTATTTGAAGCGTGACTATGGTATTCAGGGCATCAGCCTCCTGGATGAGATTGGTATTCCCATGCGCCGCAAGGAGGCCATTACACACTTGGAGGCGATCGGTAGCTGTGATGTCGTTTGGCTCGGAGCTCATTCGCAATAAAACCATGAAGAAGTATCTCAAGAGTGAGAAGATCTACGAAGTCGTCGCTGCCTGCAAGAAGCACAAAACCCTCTATACCAAGGCCTTCTTTATCATGGGCATGCCCGAAGAGACGCACGAAACGCTCGAACAGTCCTATGAGATGATCAGACGCATCGACGTCGACCGTGTCTATGTGCAAAACATCGTGCCCTTCGCCGGGACGGCGGTTCACGATCAGGCCGTAGCAGACGGGCTTTTGGTGGATTTGGACCCCACCACGCTGTACAAGTCAGACTCCCTCTTCAACACCAACTACAATCGTTTCTTCATAAAACCCTATGCCCTGAGTCTGGATGATCTGCGTGTCGCTCGCGCCCGTTTCAATGCATTGATTGAAGAGCTTCAATCGGAGCGAGGCCGCTCGGCGGGAATTCAGGATGTCGATCCCGAGAAGCAACGCAAGCGCAAGGCCTCCGCGGCGCTCCTTGCCGGAGCGAGCCTCTGATGTCATCGACTCTGCTGACAGACAATCGGATCCCTCCCGATCACCTGATGGGTAAGTATTACACCCATGAATACACCTACAACGAGTATCCCCACAAGAGCTTTTGGTCCTCTTCCTTCGATCACGAGGACCTGAAGGAGGCCTACCGGGCGCTGGCCAAGTCCGACGAGGACGTATCGCAGATGCTCTTCGTCAACGTGCCATTTTGCGAACACCAGTGTCTGTTTTGTATCTGCTATACCATCATCACCCGGGATTACCCCAGTATTCAGCGTTACATTCATAGCCTGTGCGATGAAATGAAGCTGTACCGCCATTTCTGCGAAGAGATCTCCTTTACGCCCGACGTGCGGGAGATCCATATTGGAGGGGGTACGCCGACCATCTTGCAGCGACCGGAGTTCGATCAGGTCATCGACAGCATCTATTCCCTGACCAGCCGCGCTAAGCTCTTGCGGTTTTCCCTCGAAATCGACCCGCGGACTGTGACACCGGAGGACCTGGAATACTATGCCGGCAAGGGGATCGATCGGATCTCCTTTGGGATTCAGGACTTTGACCCGAAAGTCCAGAGGGCGATTGCACGGATCCAGCCGGTGGAGCTGCTGGAGAATCTGCTCACGCCCGCGATTCGAAGCCTTTTCGTGGGGTTCAACTTTGATGTGTTGTGTGGTTTGCCCCGGCAGACACTTGAGTCCTTCCGCAAGACACTGGAATTAACGCTACAGTTTACCCCCAACCGAATCATGCTGATGTTCTTAAACTACTGTCCGGACGCTCAACCCCACCAACGGCATATGAACGAAGAAGAGTTTCCCAGCCTGGAGATGAAGTGGGAGATGTTTGGCGAGGCCATCGAGCGCCTGCTGGACGCCGGTTATGTGCGGATTGGATTCGACCATTTTGCCCTGCCCGGCGATGATTTGGTGGAAGCGCTGCGGACCAAGACCATGCACTGGAACTCCCTGGGATATCGACCCGCGCCCTGTCTGGACATGATCCCCTTTGGCGCAGGCAGTCTGGGTCGCATCACAGAGGATTATTACGTTCAGAACATTGCCCCCATTGATGACTATCGAAAGACCGTCGCACAGGGACGATTTCCGGTGGCCAAGGGTCACCATCTCAACCACGACGAGAAGGTGCGGCAGCATGTCATCAAGACCCTGCGCTGCTACATGTCGGTTGAGATGCAAGAGGTGGAGGAAAAGTACGGCATTGAGTTCAAGCCCTATTTCACCAAGGAATTGCAGCGTCTGAATCCCCATGTGGAAGACGGACTCGTCCACATCACCGATGACGCCATTCAGATTACGCCCCTCGGCCTGACCTTCACCGCCCAGATTTGCGGCGCGTTTGACGCCCACATCCCGGAAAACAACTATGAAGCCCACCATAAAATTTGAAGCGGTCCTGGAGCACTTCGAGGGCGCCACCGTCCTGGTGACCGGCGGCACCGGTCTGATCGGACGCCAAGTCGTGGACATCCTGGTAGAGGCGGGGGCCCAGGTCAAGATTGTTTCGTTGGACCGGTTCCAGGTCAATGATCAGGCCGAGCACCTCTATGGAGATCTGACGGAGTTTTCGTTCTGCAAACAGGTCACTCGGGACATTGATTATGTATTTCACATCGCTGGAATCGGTGCGTCGGTGAAGTCGGCGAAAACCAAGATTGCCAGCCACCTGGTCCCCATGCTTCAGATGAACACCAACATGCTGGAGGCCAGCCGGCTGAACCGCGTGAAGAACGTGGTCTTTACCAGCTCCGTGGGGGCCTATCAGGATATGGGCGTCTTTAAGGAATCTGAGTACAAACTGGAGAGTACGCCGATGGATTTCGCCGGTTGGGCGAAACGCATGGCCGAGGCTCAGATCCACGCCTACCGAGTCGAACATGGACTGGACAACTTTGCCGTCGTCCGACCGCCGAACGTCTATGGCCCGGGGGACAACTTCCATCCCCATCATGCCTTGGTGATTCCCTCACTCATGTACCGAATACACCAAGGCGAAGATCCCTTGGTGGTCTGGGGCGATGGCACCTGCGAGCGCGATTTTGTCTACAGCGAAGATGTGGCAAGGGGGATAGTGCAGGCATTATGGCATGGGACCCCGTCCGGCTTTGTAAACATCGGTAGCGGTCGTGCCTACACCATTCGGGAATTGGTCGAAACGCTCAACAGTTTTATCGATTTTGAGTACGCATTCGACGCGACAAAGCCCACCGGCGTGCGGAAACGCTTGCTGGACATCAGTTTGGCTCAGGAAACCCTGGGATACCGACCCACCACCAGATTACTCGACGGCCTCAAACAGACTTGGGCCTGGTTCCTCGACAACCCGGAGGAATATACTCAGAAGGTCTGCTATTTTGAAAAGGAACAGCACGACCTGCCCCTGGTTGAAATGGGATCGGAGTCTGGAAACGCGCCAGACTGCAAAGTCGCACAAGGTTGATACAGGAACAACTGTGAACGGAGTCTCTTATGTCCCCCGTTGAAGTGGAAAAGCAAAGTCGTCCGCCTGCCACGGTCGCCCTTACGGATCCCGTGGAGCCTGGTGATCGGTCCCCCAAGTTGTCCTATCCCTTCGGCACCATCACGATCCCGCAGCGATCCAAGGATCTCGTCATGCAGGCCCTGGAGATGGGCCGAGTCTCTTGCGGGAACTATGTACAGGAATTCGAGCGACGGTATGCCCAACTCGTGGGGACCAAGGCTGCAGTGGCGGTTTCGAGTGGAACAGACGCCCTGGCCATCGCGCTCTCGGTGCTCTACGACCAGGGCGCCGAACGTGGCGACGAAGTGATCCTGCCTGCCCTCTCATTCGTCGCCACCGGACACGCCGTCCTACACGCCGGGTTCACACCGGTCTTCGTCGACGTGGATCGACACACGCTCAACATCCAGGCGGATCGAATCGAAGACAGAGTGACAGCGAGAACCCGGGCTATTTTACCCGTCCACTTGATGGGCAAGAGTGCCGAAATGGACACGATCTGCGCAATCGCCCAGAGGCACAAGCTCTTAGTCGTGGGGGATGCCGCCGAAGCCCATGCGGCCCAATACCAGGGCCGTGACATTGGGACTTGGGGAGATCTCGTCTGTTACAGCCTCTATGTTGCCCACATCACTTCGACGATAGAAGGGGGCATTATCACCACGGACAATGGAGAATACGCGGACAGGTTGCTATCGCTACGAGTCCATGGCCGGCACATAGACTCTGAAGGGGGTGTGCTCAAGAGGGCGGATGCGACCCAGATGCTGCGTATCGGGGATGGTAAAAGGGATATGCGTTTCTCTTTCGAACGGATGGGCTTCTCCTCACGCATGAATGATCTGGAAGCCGCCGTTGGTCTGGGGAACCTGGAAATCTATGACGAAATCGTCGCCAAAAGGCGGCGAAATCTTCGTTATTTGATGGATCGCTTCAACGCCTTTTCGCCCTATCTGTACACGATCACCGAGGAAGCCCACGAGCGACTGGGCCCGCATGCCATGCCAATCATCGTGGCTGAGGAAGCCCCCTTTACCCGCGACCAGTTCGCTCGCTATCTCAGCCAGGCCCGCATAGACCCCCGGAATCTCTTCTCCTCGATCCCCACTCAATGTCGAGGCTATGAGTTCCTGGGACACAAGAGGGGCGATTTCCCCAACGCCGAATTCATCGGCACGCATGGTTTGCACGTCGGCGTGCACCAGGATCTTTCTCAGGAACACCTGGACTACCTGCTGGAAACGACCGGTCGCTTCCTGAAAGACTACACTTGATTGTGGGCTCAGACAAACCTTCAAGCTGTTAAGGGTGACGCATGATCATCAGTAGAACACCATTTCGAATCTCGTTCTTTGGAGGAGGGACAGATTATCCTGTCTGGTACAGAGAGAATGGCGGAGCGGTGCTCAATACCAGCATTAACAAGCACTGTTATATTAGTTGTCGCTATTTGCCTCCTTTCTTCGACTACAAGTACTTGATTCGGTACCGACTGCGTGAAGAGGTAACCCATATCGACGATATCCAGCATGCCTCCGTGCGCGAGTGCTTGCGTTTTCTGGGCATCCATCAGGGCATCGAAATGGTCCATACCAGCGACCTTCCGTGTCGATCCGGCATTGGATCCAGCTCTGCCTTCACCGTCGGTTTTCTCAATGCCCTCTATGCCCTGGAGGGAAAGATGGTCGGGAAAAGACGCTTGGCAGCGGAGGCCATCCACGTCGAGCAGAATGCCATTCGCGAGAACGTGGGGTCCCAGGATCAGGTGGCCGCCACATTCGGGGGACTCAATCGGATCGAATTCAACGGCAAAGAAGACTTCATCGTTCAAGCGATCACCATTAGCCCGCAACGCCTGAGTGAACTCCAAAACCATCTACTCCTCTTCTTCACAGGGTTTTCGCGTACCGCCTCCGAAATCGTCACCGAGCAGATTCACAACACGAAAGACAACGCCGCGGAACTGCGGGCGATGAGAGAAATGGTATACGAGGGTACGGACATCCTCAACGGATCTGGCGATATCCTGGAGTTTGGGAAACTTCTGCATGAATCGTGGAAGCTCAAGCGCACGCTCTCCAGTCGCGTGACCACTAGCAGCATCGACCGCATGTATCAAACGGCGCTCGATGCCGGCGCAGTTGGAGGAAAACTGTGCGGGGCCGGCGGCGGTGGCTTCCTCTTGGTATTCGCGCCCCCGCGCAAGAGACGTTTGATTCAACGGGCTCTTCACGAATTGCTTCATGTCCCGTTTCGCTTTGACTCACTTGGCAGTCAGATAACCTATTTTGCCCCTGAGGAACCCTATCACATCGACATTGCTTCAATTCCCGCGACCCGACAACGGGCTTGGCATGCCGAGGAAGCCAGGCAATCGACTGTCGAACCCCTCACACCAGCATAAATGAGGCATGGTTGAAGGTTCAAGGTTCACGGTTAGAAGCCATGAATCAGTTTTTCCTTCACCTGTGAACCGTGAACCCGGAACCTTGAACCATGCCACAACTGATGAACACGAAGCCGAGCCAAGTGGACGTTGTTGTTCTCTGCGGTGGACTTGGCACTCGGCTGCGAAAGGTAGTCAGTGACCGTCCCAAGCCGATGGCCCTCATCGAGAATCGTCCCTTCCTGGAGATCTTGATACAAAACTTTCGCCGTGCTGGGTTTCGACGATTTGTGCTCTGCACGGGCCATCTCTCGGATTCGGTGGCAGAGCATTTCGCCAACCGATACTCAGACCTCAGCATAGTCATTTCAGAGGAGAACAGGCCCCTAGGCACGGCAGGCGCCATCAAGAATGCTGAACACCGAATTCACAGCAATCCCTTCCTGGTGACCAATGGTGATTCTTATTGCGATGTCGACCTCGAGGCCTTTTGTCGCTTTCACGATCTTCACCGGGCGCTCCTGTCAATCGTCCTGGCACCTTCGAAGGACACTCGAGACTACGGTCGGATCGAGGTCGGCGAAGCCGGCAGGATTACCACCTTTGCCGAAAAGACTCAGGTCACAAGACCCGGCCTTATTAACGCAGGCATCTATCTCTTTGAGAAGAGCGTCTTCCAACAGATCCCGGTGGATCGCAAGACGTCCTTAGAGCATGAGATTTTTCCAACGCTGGTCAGCGAGAGATGCTTTGGTTACGTAGGAGCAAGCCCTGTCCTGGACATCGGCACCCCGGAGCGCTACCGACGAGCCAGCACCTACTTCGCCGCAGGCGCGTAAGGGCGTGCAAGACAATAAGTCTAGCCTGTTTTCGTGCTCGTGCTCAGCGAAGCGGTACTCGTAATCGTAATTGAGAGCGCCGAAAAGGCGATTACAAACACAATTACGACTACCATTCCTACATCGAGTCATGTAACCCGGAATTGAACCAGGCCCTTTGTATTCACTGTGCCTTTGTGGCTCCGTGAGAGATATCACTCGTTCCGGCCGAAGGCCGGAGTTCAAAAATCAAAGAGAACGCTCAGATCGAAGATCTGATTGTCACCGTTCATCAACGGATCGTTTTGGTAACGCTCATGGCGATAGCCAGCCTTTAGCAGCAAGTTGCCCGGGGCAAACCAGTTGCCCGGGGCAAACCAGGTCAGGTCGAGTCCGATCTGACCCGTCACCGCCCTTGGGTCCAAGCTCATGATGGTCTCCTGGCTGACCTCAACTCCAAGAATGAGGTCTGGCGTCATACGGTGCGTCATTCTGGCATAGAGTTCTCTGGCCCCCGCCCCCATATGATGCCCGATTATACGGCCCTCGTAGGTATAACCCGAGGCAAATACGTCGTGGGCATAGAAGACATTGGGGAACTCTCCCACAAACGTCTTGGCATACTCGAAGCGAAGGTCCGTCCGGCCGGTTCGGAATAGGTCACTGATAACCGCGCCAAGGATGGGCCGGTACTGATGAAACCCGGCCGCGTCCTCCCCAACGTACTCACCGTAGAGCTTGAGGGACCGGGCCGGGATGAATTCCGGCAGGGGGGTCCGCCAGGAGGCGTCAAAACCAGCCAGTTGATTCTCTTCGCCTTGAAAGTTCTTCGGCCAGAAGATTTGTAGGTAATCACCCATGCCGATGTCCGCGTTCCCGCTACCTCCAAACATGATCGTACGCGAGAACCCGACCTCGACATTGGGCCGAGGTTTCATATTCAGTCGGATACCGCTCAGGCGCGCCCCCGGCTTATTTCGGGCCGCTTCAAGCTTGGTGAGAAAGAAAAAGCCTCGGACAGGACCGAGTCGTCGGAACACCCCTGGCAGCAAGATAGGGCTCGGATTGGAGAATTGAAACATAGGAAAGGGCTGTGCATTGTTGGTCATGATCAGCCCACCGTGATACCCTGGGCCCCACCAGAGGGAATCCCGCCCCACCTGGATTTCGAAGCTACCCAGTCCCACCTTACCATAGCCCTCACGGATCTGCGCGTCTCTTCCATCCAGAGAGGGCGATCTAAACTCAGGTCGAACGTAAAAGGCATATCTGTCGCGGATGGTGCCTCGGGTAGCGAACCCCATCCGAAGATTGGACCCTTCCGCGAAGAGATCACCACTGCTGTTCTCCAGATCCGCCGCATCCTGGGCGTGGACAAGTCGAACATAGGGATCTTCAATTGGCTTGACGAAGCTAGGCGAGGAGAGACCCGACTGGGAGTTGAATTGGTTGACTTCAAACTTGAACTCTCGTTCCAGGCGGCCCATGGTGGCCAGAACAAACCGATTCGCCTCATTCGCCTCGGTGAGCTTCTTCCGTGCTTCTACCACCAGGCGTGCCATCTCAAGTCGCGAAACTGGCCTGGTCGACAGCAGGTCGCTATCCACGAAACCGTAGTTAACGAGTCGGTCCATGGCGGGGTAAGCCCAGTGGTCAAGCGGCACGTTCGTGGACACCGAGGATAAACAAGGAAGTGAAATCATCGCTGCCAGTACTGAAAACAAAAGTCTCTGCATAAAACAAACCAATTTCGTACTAGCCTGCGCCTAACCTAAAACCGAAGCGCAGCGTCGCAGCAGAGTACATGATGTCACGGTCTCGGTCAATGCCGATTCACAGGAAGTACGGGAGATGTGTATATGAGTCGTATGGTTTAGTGTATGAACCGTTCAAAAGGGTAAAGCGGGAAGGATGCGAAAATATAGGCGACTCTAGTCATATTGCTCCAACTTTGAAAATGTGCCATAGCCCTCAGCTTCCTAATTGGGACCGTGGCGTCGTGTGCAACGAACATCTTGATTGGAGTCCGCTGTATGAATACTGGTAAGCGTGTTACGAGTATAGGCGTACTGTGACCCGCATGTCACTTACGGGTGGGCGTAGAAGTCTCGTGTGTCAGCTTCCGCCCATGCACGCTACGAAAAAATGCACTTTTTCTGTCCTAATTTTCGCGATTCAGTCCATGGGAGTGGAGACTCTGTCAAAGGCACTATTAACCAGTTCAGATAAATCGACGCGAGTCGTGATCGTAATTATAAGATGGTAGAGTAGTATAGAAGGTATTAGGCACATCTCGCAAAGCATCCAAACTAACCATTAGTCCCATAACCAACACAAAAGTAATACTGCGAGACAATGCCTTAGGTTCATGATTGTTGACATTCAGTGTGCTGCGCAGTAAAGTTCGTGATAGTCACAATGTGGTCCTGGAGAGTGAGTGACATGTTGGGGCTTGAACTGGCAAAGGACACACTGAAAGGATCCGGGGCATGTTATGTTGGTTGAGTCATAATGTCCGGTTTCGGATCTGGGCATTTCATTTCAGATCATTCAGAATTCTCCACATCTGCTCGGGGCAGCGCTTTCTGTCTGACACGCCTTCAGTTCGACTTGGGGATTGGCAAGAAAACTGTGACTTCCCTGGTACAATCCTGGCTTCGGTAGCCGCATTATTAAAGAACTACGAAATAAGTTGGGCAATTTGGGGTCCCAAATGGGCATTCAAAAGTCCAAGTTAGTTCTTGCCGGGCCCTGGGTACATCTTGAGTTTTTACGACATGGTCCGGCGCGCGTAGACTCCTAGAAAAAGGGCCTGGTTCACAAGAGTGTGCACATGGGTAACAGTCCGTCTGAGCTGTTTTCGTGCTCGTGCGCGTGCGCAGCGAAGC
>JADFMM010000095.1 GCA_022563885.1 Planctomycetota bacterium
TGACACGTTTCCTGAGTAAGGGACCGGTTGTGCGAAGATTCTCGTCCTTGACGAATGGCGTTTGTCCTGGAAGGGGCATGGTCAACAATACTCGACCTTGATTGCTATTTGGGGAGTCGGTATAATTATCGGTCCCATGGATGATGGTGGGCGTAGGGTTTTGGACGGCAGCAGCATGGCTAAAAACTTTGTCAGAGCAATATTTCCAGGGTCTTTTGATCCCGTGACGAATGGGCATCTGGACGTGATTCATCGAGCGGTGCCGCTATTCGACGAATTGGTCGTTGCGGTGGTCCACAACTCCCATAAGAATCAACTGTTCAGCCCGAAGGAACGGGTGGACATGATTGCTGAGTTGATCGCAGATACGCCCAACGTGTCCGTTGAGAGCTTCGACGGGCTGACGGTTGAGTACGCCAAAAAACGGCAGGCCAATGTTATTCTGCGTGGTCTGCGAAGTTTGACCGATGTGCAATATGAGTTTCAATTGGCCATGACCAACCGGGCAGTGGCGAGCATCGAGACGGTGTTTATCATGACCAGCGAACGCTATGGATTTACCAGTTCCACGCTGATCCGAGAAATCGCTTCTTTGGGAGGGGATCTTTCCAATCTGATTCCCCAGAATGTCCAGGCGCAGCTCCGGGGTCGCTTCGGGGATTAGCTGTAGAGAAAACGATATTTGGACGATGTCCTAGCTATGCAATGCCAGATATGCAGTAAAAAGACAGCCACGATACATCTGACCGAAATCACCAATGGTGTGCGGACAGAATTCCATTTTTGTGAGCAGTGTGCGGTGCAGCAGGGCATTGCCGCCAAGAGTCAGATTTCCGTCAATGAACTGCTGGGCAATCTACTCGCCTCGCAGCCTACGGACGACGAGCTGACGGGGCTCACCGAATCAGAGACCACCTGTCCCCAGTGTGGGTTCCAGTTGAGTCAGTTTCGAAAAGAGGGCGTTCTGGGGTGTCCCAATGACTATGTTCTGTTTGAAAAGGCGCTGTTGCCGCTCATCGAACAGGCGCACAACGGCAAGACGCGCCACTGTGGAAAGGTGCCGGCGCGGGTCCCGCAAGATGTAAAGAACCAGATAGCACGCGCCAACCTCAAGGAACAGCTGAAAAGTGCCGTCAAGTTGGAAGACTACGAGCGCGCCGCCCAACTGCGTGACAAGCTAAAGCAGATGGCGACCGGTAAGAAGCCGTCGGTTTCGTAAAGCAGGGATGGATCTCTATGAAGCTCACCGATTTTAGCAAAGACATCAATGAGTGGTTGAGTGGTTCCGGACCGATGTCGGACATCGTGATATCCTCCCGGATTCGTCTGGCCAGGAATCTGGCAGGTCACTCTTTTGTGAGTCGCTGTTCGGTCGAGGAAAAGACCGAGATCCTCAGCCAACTCAAAGAGACACTCATGTCCATTGATCTTGGGGACAAGCTCATTTACGTCAGTGTCGATGAGACGTCGGATCTGAGCCGCGATTTCTTGGTCGAACGTCACTTGATCAGTCGTCATCATGCGATGGGCAAAGGCCCCAGGGGGGCCGTGATCGCCTGTCGCGAGTTCTTCACGGGCATGATCAACGAGGAGGATCATCTCCGCATCCAAGTCTTGAAGCCGGGCTGTCAGCTGAGCGAATGCGCGAAACTGATCAACCGGATCGACGACGAGATTGAGAGCAAGGTGGAATATGCGTTCTGCTCCCAGTATGGATACCTCACCGCTTGCCCCACGAATTTGGGCAGTGGCATCCGGACCTCGGTCATGTTGCACTTGCCTGCTCTGAAGATGACCGGCCACATCGACAAGTTTCTGGCCGCAGCCAAAGATCTAAATCTGGCGGTGCGAGGGCTGTTCGGAGAAGGAACGGAAGCGGTCAGCGATCTCTACCAGGTGTCCAATCAGGTCACGCTGGGTGTCTCCGAGGCCTCCATCATCGACGATTTTGAGAAACGAGTCATTCCTGAAATCGTGGACTATGAGATTTCAGCTCGAAAAACGCTTTTGGGTGACCAGGTGAACACCCTCGACGACAAAATATCCAGAGCCATGGCTCTGCTGCAAAATGCCCACTTGATCAGTTCGCAAGAAGCGCTCTTTTTGCTCAGTCATCTGAGATTGGGCATCAACATGCAGAAATATCTGGGGGCGTCCACTCCGGCGATCGACAAGCTCACAGCCCTTTTCAAGATCGAGGCGCCGGAAGACCGAGATGTCTCGATTACCAAGATCAATCGTCTCTTCATGCTGACCTTGCCTGCCCACTTGCAGATCAACCACGGAAAATCGCTTGATCCCTCCAATCGCGACGCACTCAGAGCGAAGATTATTCGGTCAGCCTTGGGGCAAAATTGACGGACCCGCGGAGCTGGGGCCGCGACGAAGGAAGTCTCGTTTTTTCTTGTCCGCGGGCTCCCATCTTCAGATAGGGCCGGGTCTGCCTGGCATGGCGGGATGCCCCCAACCCGGGCTGTCCAAAAGGCATGTGGACGTGACTGCCAAATTGGCATGCTGAACGGTGAGTCGCGATGCTCTCGTATCCTGAAATTGACATAAGATATTGACAGGGAAATAGATACGGCCTGTGCGGTAGGTTCCATGGTTCTTGGCACACTCTTTGCTTTGCTTTGCTAATGCAGCGTTCCCACGTGCAGATGTTTTCCGCCCGAGACTAGCGCTAGGCTCTGTCTGAAAGCTCCTTTGTCAGGCCCGAGAGTGAGCGGCTCTTCGCCTGACAAAGACGGCGAAGCGGGCGATGTTGGTTGTGTCGTCGATGCAGCCGGATGCAGTCAGGCGGAAAATAAGCCGCTCAGATGGGGTTTTCAGACGGAGCCTAGGCAAAGAAGAATCGCCTAAACGGCACTAGCGAAAGGAAATGGTTATGGCTAAGGTCATTGGAATAGACTTGGGGACGACCAACTCGGTTGTCGCGGTGATGGAAGGCTCGGCGCCGAAATTGTTGGTCAATTCCTCTGGATCGCGGCTGACACCCTCGGTCGTCGGTTTCACGGAAAAAGGAGAGCGACTCGTCGGCCAGATTGCCCGTCATCAGCAGGTGACCAATCCGGAAAACACCGTATACTCCGTCAAACGCTTCATGGGACGACGTCACAACGAAGTCGGTTCCGAAGAGAAAATCGTACCCTACAAGGTGACCGGTGGGGCCAATGAATTGGTCAAGGTCGATATTCGGGGCAAAGAGTATACGCCGCCCGAAGTGGCCGCCATGGTCTTGCAGGACTTGAAGAAGACCGCCGAAGATTACCTTGGCGAGGAGGTGACAAAGGCCGTTATCACGGTGCCCGCCTACTTCAACGATTCACAGCGGCAAGCCACCAAGGACGCCGGCAAGATAGCGGGCCTGGAGGTGGAGCGGATCATCAACGAGCCGACGGCGGCTGCCTTGGCCTACGGCCTGGAAAAGAAGAAAAACGAAAAGGTGGCGGTCTTTGACTTTGGCGGAGGCACCTTTGACGTCTCTATCCTGGATATTGGAGACAATGTCTTTGAAGTGCTCAGCACCAATGGCGATACGCATCTAGGCGGAGATGACCTGGACGCCGTTCTGATCAATCATCTGGCCGACGAGTTCAAGAAGGTGGAAGGCATCGATCTGCGCCAGGATGCCATGGCCCATCAGCGATTGAAAGAGGCGGCCGAGAAGGCCAAGTGTGAACTCAGTTCCCAACTGGAGTCGACGGTGAATTTGCCCTTCATCACGGCGGACAGCTCCGGACCCAAGCACCTTCAGATCACCATCAGTCGAAGCAAGTTCGAGGCGCTGTGCGACGGCATCTTCGAAAAACTGCGCGGGCCCTGTGAACAGGCGATACAGGATGCCAAGCTGCAACCGGGTGATCTGTCCGAGATTCTGCTGGTGGGAGGATCTACGCGTATCCCCAAGGTCCAGGAAATCGCCAAGAGTATCTTTGGCAAGGATCCCAACAAGAGTATCAACCCGGATGAGGTTGTCGCCTTGGGTGCCGCCATTCAGGGGGCCGTGCTGGCAGGGGATGCCGGCGTCAAGGACATCCTGCTGTTGGATGTGACCCCACTCTCTCTGGGCTTGGAGACCTTGGGTGGCGTGATGACCAAGCTGATCGATCACAACACCACCATCCCCTCCAGCAAGAAAGAGGTCTTCTCGACGGCGGCGGACAACCAGACGACGGTCGATATCCATGTCCTGCAGGGCGAGCGGGAATTCTCGCGCGACAACCGGACCTTGGGCCGCTTTCAGCTGACCGAGATTCCCCCGGCACCGCGTGGCGCCCCCCAGGTCGAGGTGACTTTCGATATTGATGCCAACGGCATTCTCAACGTATCGGCCAAGGATTTAGGGACGGGGAAGCAGCACTCCATTGAAATCAAGTCCAGTTCGGGTCTCTCCGAGGAAGAAGTGAAGAGGATGACTGAAGACGCCGAATCGCATGCCGAAGAGGACAAGAAGAAGAGAGAGGTGATCGACGTCAAGAATCAGGCGGATCAGGTGATCTATTCCACTGAAAAGACGCTCAAGGAGCACGGTGAGAAGGTCTCTGCCGAGGCAAGGGCGACCATCGAAGCAGCGATCAACAACCTCAAGGAAGTCGTGAAGGGCGAAGACGTCGATGCGATCAACAAGGCGATCGAAAACCTCAGCACCGCCGGCCAAGAACTCGGGAAGATTCTTTACGAAGAGGCCGCCAAGAAGCAAGCTGCGACCGGGTCTGCGGGCGATCCGATGGGAGACCCTACGCCTCCAGAGTCTGAAGGATCGGGTAGCAAGACCGAGGATGACGTGATCGACGTGGAATTTGAGGTCAAAGACAAATAGTCGCCCATCCCTTGATGAGCGCTCTACGGCGTTGCGCGACAAGAGAAACCGGCCGATCCTTCCAAAAGGAAGGATCGGCCTGCTTATTTTCCGATGCAGAATCTGGAGAAGATTCTTTCGAGGATTTGTTCATCGAGTTGCTGCTCCATGTTGGCGACGGCGAGGCAGGCGTCGCGCAGCATCATGGCGACAATTTCCATTTGGTTCTCTCGCGCAGCGTCCAGCGCCTGATCTAGACTGTTCCTGAGCATCTCGAAGCCGTGTCGATGGCGGGATGTGAGCCATGTGGCGTCGGAGCGACCTTCCAGTCCCATCGATGCGGCGCCAATCTTGTCACCGAGAAAGCGGTCGATTATGTCGGTGAGCGTCTCCAAGCTGTCTGGGTCTCGTATGGAGACAATGACCGCTTCTCGGCCGAGTTGTCGGCTGAGTTCAGCACGGCGTTGCGTCAGGAGGGATGCCTCTACCCGGTCGGCCTTGGTTCCCACCAGCAACAGGGTGTTCTGTGGCAAGAGTCTGAGAACGTAGGGGTCGTCCTGCCAGTCGGCATGGGACAGATCGACACAGCAGAGGACCAGTTGGCAGGAATGGAGGGATTCTAGGGCAGCCTGTTGGGCCAATACATCGATGATCTCGTGCGGCTCCGCCAAGAGACCGGCGCAGTCGAATAGGATGCATTCATGGCAGGGAAGGGAGAAGGGTTGGGCTAGCACGTCACGCGTGGTCTTCTCAGTCCCGGAGACGATGCTCCGCCGGCTCTTGAGCAGGGCGTTGAACAGGCTGCTCTTGCCTGCATTGGGCGCCCCCGTCAATCCTACGGAGGGCAAGTGCAGGAGAGACTCAGTGCGGGCGCTCCGCTCGAGAAGAGAATCGAACTCCTCCTTGAGGGTGTCCAGGCGGTCGATGGTGTCTGTTCTGGAGATAAACTCGATGTCTTCCTCGGAAAAATCCATGCCCGCCTCGATCAAACTGAGCAGGTCCATCAGATTCGACTGGAGTGTCTTGTTGCGAGCCCCCAATGCGCCGCCCAGCAGGCGCTGCGCGGCAGCCAACTGAAACGTGTTCGTGCCCGAGATGATCTCATTGACTGCCTCGGCTTGCATCAAATCGAGTTTGCCGTTGAGATAGGCGCGACTGGTAAACTCCCCCGGGGCGGCGTGTCGCAGACCGTGACCGACCAGGCGTGAGTATAGCAGTTCATTGAGCACGTTATTGGTCGCCATGTGAATCTCCACCACCGTCTGACCCGTATAGGAGTGGGGCTCGAAGAACAGGTAGAGGGTGGCGTCGAGGCTGAGATCCTCCAGTAGCCCAATAGAGGTCTGCCGGATGCCACTGGTCTTTCGATCGGACAAGCCGGTCCCCATCGATCGGCAGCAGGGCCAGGCCTGCGGACCGCTCATGCGGAGGATGGTGCGGGCGGAATGGGGGGCCGTGGCGATGGCAAAGATGGTGTCGTGTGGGTCGTGCATTAGGGTCGGGTCGAAGCGCCTGGCGGCCGTTGGGAGCACGATCAGCTTTTTTGGACCGATGGTCCACGCGTGAACATTGACCTTTTTGAGATGGCGAGTCCGAGCAGGCGCTACTTTTTGTAGAGGGGCTTCGGTTTCTTTTTCTTGACCTTGCCACCGGTCTTGCTCGTTACGGCGACGAGACCGACTGCCTCCGCCTCCTCTTTCTCTTTGAGGTGTTTCCGAATGATCTTCTGCTCGATGACGCCGGCAAAGGTGCTGGTCATGATGTAGAGGTTGACGCCCGACGGCACGGTATAGAGCATCAAGGGGAAGAGGATGGGCATCATAATCTGCATCATCTTCTGCTGTTGCGCCATCTGCGGATTGGCTGCGGCGGCCGCCTGAGCGGGCATCATTTTCTGCTGCGCATAGAAGGCGACACCCATCAATAGGGGCAGAAGATTAAAGGATTCGATCGGAGCAAGACCGAAGGGCAGCCAGATACCTAGCGGAAAGAGGGCATCCGGCATGGAGAGGTCGGTGATCCAGAAGGGCAGCATGCCTTCTCCCCGTAGATCCACGCTGGCATTGACAGCACTCCACAGGGCGATCCATATGGGCATCTGCAGCATCATCGGCAGAAAGCCCATGATAGGTGAGGCACCCTGTTCTTTGTAGAGCGCCATCATCTGTTTGTTCATCTCTGTTTTGCTGTTGCCGTACTTCTTCTTGATCTCCTCGGCCCGGGGCGCCAGTTTGCTCATCTTGTGCATGGAGATCTGGCTCTTCTTGGTGACCGGATGGAGGGCGAGGCGAACGAGGGCCACCAGGATGATGATCACGAGACCATAGTTGGGAATCCAGCCGTAGAGGAATTTCATGAACCAGAGGATGCCGAAGGTCAGGGGATTGATGATGCCGGCCGGGCAACAGCAGGACATGAAGTCGATCGTCTCGACGAAGCCGAGTTCTCGAAACTGTTCGTTCCGGTCGAACAGGCCCTTGTCCTTGGGCCCCAAGTAGATCTGGAATCGGTGCGTCTTGGTGCTGCCGGCTTGACCGACAGGGGCCAGGAGGGTGTCGCTCGTTTCCAGGTCGAAACCAACGGTCTCCGTGCCGCTGTCCTTTTTGAGATCGCCGTCCGGATTATAGAAGACGGCCGTTCCGGCGTTCCTGAGTCCGACGCTACCATCCGTACCCGGGACCGGCACGACAATTGCCGCAAAGTATTTGTTGACGGATGCCGTCCAGAGCAGGGAGTCGGCATTCCCAGAGGGCGAATCAATTTGTTTGCGTCCATTGGCCTTTTTCAAGTGTTTGACTTCCACTCGTTCCGCGTCAACGCCGCCACGCTCATTACGAAAGGCGGCCACCACCTTACGCATGTCACCTCTAAAGGCCTCCTTCTTGAGCCCGGTGGGGCCGACCATGCCCATGCGGACGGTTTGATTTGAATCAGAGAGATTGGAGACTGAGATGTCGCACTCAAACAGATAGCTGTCCGGCTGGACCCGATAGGTCTTGACCACTTCCAGAAAGGGCGTGCCGTCCTGGTCGGTGACGCTTGCCGTGAAACGCGCGGTCTCCCCTCCCGCACGATCCCTCTCGATCGGTGCGAGTTGCCAGTCGAGTTGATGCAGCCGGATCTGCAGCCGCTGTTCGACCAGGACCAACTGCTTATTCGCAAAGGGAAAGACCTGAACTCCGCCCCTCGTGAGGGCCGGAGCTAACAGGATTAGTTTTTGCGGTGGATCCATCGCGGCTTCGCGCTGATCGTACTCATTGAAAATGGCCCTGTGGACGGCCGCACCTTTGGTGGTCAGTTCCAACTCGAACTTGAATCCCGTGTCCTTTTCGCTGGAACCTAGCCAAATGATCTTGTGCTCGGCGTCCTGCGCGCTGTAACTGGAGGGATTGGCCGACAAGGTCGGTTGCGACCGGGCTTGGGGAGGCGTCACGGTTGTCTTCGGTTTTGCCGTTGCGGTAGGGACGGTCTGTTGGAGCAGAATGCACCGGCCGTGGAGGGCGCAGTCGCCGTGACGGAGCAGGTCAACGACGAGCCAGGCACAGAGTGCCACAAAGGTCAAAACAACAATACTCAGGAGTTTCTTCATGATGCGTTTGTCACCGTTCTTATCTTGTGTGCGGAGGACACATTGGGCTGCCCAACAGGTCATCTGCCTTCGCTGAGTCGCTCCCCGTGAAAGTCATCTAGTTGGTCGATGGCTTGAATCTTTTTAAGGGTTGTCTTGAAGTCGTACTCCAATCGGACGAAGTGGACTTTGTCCTCGTCGATACAGACATAGCCGGCCCGCGTGTCTCGGTCGCGTGGCTGGCCAACCGATCCGATGTTGATGATGGCCTTTTCCTTTTCGATGATGGGGTAGACACCGTTGAGTTCGTCGGGCAGGTAAAAATCGGGTTCAGCCAGGAAGACACCGGGCATATGGGTGTGGCCGATGAAACAGATATGTTCGACTCTTTCGAACAGCGTGCTGATCTTGGTGGGGCTGGTATAGACATCGTCGGGGAAGATGTATTCATTGATGGGGCGCCGGGGGGAGGCATGGACGAAGTCAAGGGTCGCCGTGAAGGAATCCATCGGCAGTTTCAGGGTCCGACGCAGGGGCAGTTCCCCGAGAAAACGCCAACGCTTATTGTTGCCGTCCGAGGGTTCTTGGGCTTCCAGGATGTCCCGTGTCCAAAAACTGGCCTGCTCGGCACCGTAGTTGAAGTTGGTGGGTTCGTACAGGGCCGCAAAATCATGATTGCCCATGACGCACCACTGCGTCTTGTCGATGACCAAGTCTAGACATTCGATTGGGTTGGGACCGTAGCCCACCACATCACCCAGACAGTAGATCGTCCGGATGCCGCGTTTTTCGATGTCGTCTAAAACGACTTCCAGTGCCTCAAGATTGGAATGAATGTCACTGATGACAGCAAACATGATTTTGTTTCGCAAACAGGTGGAAAAAATTTGATCCAGCCGGAGTTCAAGATTCGGAACCGCAACAAATAGCACATAAATGGCAGAAACGCCAGAACAAATGAGAGAATCGTCCGAAAACTGGATGGCCTGTTCACGGAGGGGCATCGAGGAAACAGGGTTTGATCGGCGCAACAGGGGTGTTATACTGCGGGCCTTTGACCTAAACTACGAGGTGGTCGTTTGATCGGCAGGACGCTTCTGGAAACACGAGGTATGGTAAAGCGTTATGGAACGCGGGTCGTGGTTAATGACGTCTCCCTGACCATCGATCAAAGTAGCATCGTAGGCTTGTTGGGACGGAACGGGGCGGGAAAAACGACCAGTTTCAGAATGATCATGGGCATGGTCGCGCCGGATGACGGCGCGGTCGTGTTCGAAGGACGCGACATCACGAAGATGGCGATGTTCAAGCGGGCTCGTTTGGGCATCGGTTACCTGTCGCAAGAACCCAGTATTTTTCAGCGTCTGACGGTTCGTCAGAATTTACTCGCGATCCTGGAGACCATGGCGATCAATCGAGCCGAACGACATCGCCGGGCCAATATGTTGATCGAACGCTTTTCTCTGGAAGAGGTCGCCAATAGTCATGGCCGATTTCTGTCGGGCGGGGAACGTCGGAAATTGGAGATTGCGCGAGCCATGATTACGAATCCGTCCTTGATCCTGCTGGACGAGCCCTTTAGCGGTGTGGATCCCATCACCGTGGAAGAACTGCAGGATGAGATTCGCAGGCTGGTGGCGAGTGGGGTCAGCATCCTCATTACCGACCACAACGTGCGTCGCACCTTGGAAGTCGTGGACAAGGCCTACATCATGGATCATGGGCAGGTCATCGGCGAGGGGCCGCCCGCCGAAATCATTCGTAATGCCCTGGTGAGAGAGCACTATCTTGGCAATACGTTTGCAGGCGATGAATTCGATTAGACTCTTGCGGAGAAGCCAATCCTGGCGTACTCAGGGGACCGTCTCCTATGATCGATGTCGAAAACTGCCAATTGGTCTACTATCCTGCTTCGATTCTCAACCGGCGGACCGAAAAGGTGGAGGTCTTTGATGACAATCTCCGCCAATTCGTGGAGCGGCTGATCAGCATCATGGCGCAGCACCGAGGCATCGGCCTGGCGGCGCCGCAGGCGGGGGTAGCGCTGCGTCTGTTTGTCGTCTCCTTGGAAGTGAGTCCTGAGACGGCCAAGGTGTACATCAATCCCAGCCTGACACCGAAGGGCGCGGTTGAATCGCTGGACGAGGGGTGTCTCTCTCTGCCCGGCATCTATACCGGCGTCAAACGCTACACAGACTGCGAGATCAGCTCACAAGACCTGCAGGGCAATACCGTGACAGAGTCCACCGAGGGACTCTATGCCCGCTGCGTACAGCACGAATTCGATCATCTGGAGGGGATTACCCTGGTTCATCGCATGGACGCCGCCGCCAAGATGGTGCATCGACGACAACTCAAGAAACTGGAAGAAGAGTATGGTAGCAGAGTGTAGAGGCAGGTCAGTTCCATGACGGTCATTTTTTTGGGCAGCGGCGCCTTCGGAATTCCCTGTCTGAATGCCTTGCAGCAGTCTCGCCATGACTTGGCCTTGGTCGTCTCTCAACCACCTCGTCCCGGGGGACGGGGCCGCAAGCCGCTAGCGACGCCCGTTGCCCAATGGGCCCGTGAGCAGGGTATTCCCTATCGAGAGTCGGATGATGCCAACGCGAAGGAGGCGATCGCGGCCGTCAAGGCATATCAGCCTGACCTTATCGTGGTCGTCGCCTTTGGCCAGAAGATTGGCCCCGAACTGATCAACCTTCCGGTCAAGGGGGCCATCAATGTCCATGCCTCCATTTTGCCGCGGTGGCGGGGGGCGGCACCGATCAACTGGACCATCTTGAACGGTGACGCCGTCACCGGTGTGAGCATCATCACGCTGGCGGACAAGATGGATGCGGGTGACGTGCTAGCGACCGCCTCCACGCTCGTTGAGCCTATGGAGACCGCGGGCCACTTGCATGACCGTCTGGCGCAGCTTGCCCCGACCACGCTCCTAGAGACGCTGGGACAGCTTGACGCGGGTACGGCCGTCTTCACACCGCAGGACCACAGCGAAGCGACCCTGGCCCCCAAGCTGAAGAAGCAAGACGGCTTCCTGGATTTTTCTCAGTCGGCCGAGATCCTCGAACGGCGTGTTCGCGCCTTCTGGCCCTGGCCCGGCGCGGGCGCGACCTATGTGTCGGTCGCCACGGGAAAGCCGACGCGGGTGACGCTCGCCCGCGTTGAGGTTGTACCCCCAGGCCCGCCGACCCACGCGGCCCCGGGGACCTTCGACGCTGCGCTAAACGTGGTCTGTGGCAAGGATGCGCTGAAGCTGATAGAGTTGAAACCCGCCGGCTCTCAGTTGATGCCATTTGGAGATTTCGTCAACGGGCGAAAAACCGCGCCGGGGGATAGGCTGGCCGGACTGGTCCCGGAAGCCGGTTCATGAAACCGCGATCTGCCCGTTCCCTGGCCTACAAGATCGTGAGGCGATTTGACCCGCAGCGTTCCCATGTCACGGAGGCCTTGGCGAGGGAACTTTCGCGCACGGAGGACCGGCAACGCTGCACGGATCTGGTGCTGGGGACCCTACGTCACCGTCAAACAATCGATCACATTCTTGCTACCCTGGCGGGGCGACCCGTCCCCAGGATATCGCCTCAGTTGCTGTGTGTCCTCCGCGTCGCCGTCTATGAGCTGTGTTACTGTCATCAAACACCCCCGTACGCCATCGTCCATGAAGCCGTCGAAGACACCAAGCGTCGGGGCGGGCGAAAACAGGTGGCCTTCGTCAACGGCGTCCTGCGTCAGATTGGCCGACAGATCAGCGACCGTCAAGCTTTGATCTCTCAAACAGACCCTCAGACGCTGCTTGTCACGGGTCCGACGCATGGCTGTGAGTTTGGCCGGCCCCTGCTCCCTCACCTCGGCGAGGATCCGCAGGGCTACCTGACCACCTGTTTCTCTCTGCCCGCTTGGCTCGTGCAGAGTTGGCTCGATACGTATGGCTTCGAGACGACGCGAGACCTCTGCGTCGCCTCGAATCGTCGTCCGGCCACCACCCTGCGTGTCAATCCGCTGCAGACCACGGACGCCGAGTTCTTGGAGAGCCTCGTCCAGTATGGGCTGAGTCCCACGCTGTGCGAACCGGGTTTGATTCAGGTCCGCGGTTCGGGTGATGTCACGGAGATCCCCGGATTTGCCCAAGGCCACTTTTCCATCCAGGACAGAGCGGCCTACCAGGTGGTCAACTTGATGCAGCCAACCAGGGATGAGACCCTCCTCGACTACTGTGCGGCGCCGGGCGGCAAGACGACGCACCTGGCCGAGTCTACGCAGGACAGGGCGCGCATCTACGCGACAGACAAAGAGTCTAAACGCCTGCAGCGTGTCAAAGAGAATGCCGACCGACTCCGTCTCAAAAGTGTCATCACCTTACCCTGGGAGGCCGTCGCCGACCCGGCGCCCTACGATGCGGTCCTCTTGGATGTGCCCTGTTCGAACACCGGCGTCTTGGCGAAACGCGTGGAAGTCCGCTACCGTCTCTCCGCCAAGGGATGCGTGCACTTGCAGGAGACTCAGCTGGAGTTGCTCGGTCGAGCGGCAGATCTCATCACCGCGAAGGGGTACATTTGTTATAGCACCTGCAGCATCCAACCGGATGAGAATGACCGCTTGATCCAACGATTTCTAGAAAAGGACCGGCGTTTTCAACTGGCCCGGGAATCCCTCATGCTACCCTCGGCCGGGGAACCCGACCAGGATGGCGGCTATGTGGCTATTCTGGTTCGGGGGTCTGGTTTGCCAGGCTGATCCGCGCGTTGCGCTGCAACCTCTTCAACCCCAGGCGTTTGATGGGAGAATCGGAAAACTGCCGGGCGAATTCCTCTTCCGAGAGATCTAGAATCGCTTCCGGGTCCAGGCGAACCTTGTCTTCTTCGACGGTAAAATCTTGGTTTTGGCAGGAGGGCGCCTGGTGTGTATGGGGACAACACTGAATGCAGGCATCGCAGCCATAGACACGCGTGCCGATCTTTTTCGCCAGCACGGGGTCAATCTCGTCGTGCCGTTCAATGGTCAGATAGTTGATGCACAGGCTGGCGTCCAGCCGTCCATCGCTGCGCAGGGCGCCGGTGGGACAGACCGTGAGACAATCATCACAGTCCAGACAGTGATCCCGGTTGGGCGGATCGGCAGGCAGTGCTAGGGTGGTGATGAGTTCCCCCAGAAACATCTCCGTGCCCAGTTCCGGATGAATCAACATGTGGTTCTTGCCGATGAACCCGAGTCCCGCGCGCACGGCCAGGGCCCTCTCGGCCAAGGGGACAGAATCGACACAGACTTTGGCTTGGTGTGCCTCGGGTGACAGGGTGTTGATAAACTCTCGGAGGGCATACAACCGTTTTTTCATGAAACCGTGGTAGTCTTCATACCAGGCATAGTGAGCTACTTCCCCGGCCCTGCTCGACGGGCCGTTCCGGTCGACTTCGGCTGGTTTGTAGTTCAACCCCACCACAATGACGGATTGTGCCCCCGGAACCAGCAACTGCGGATTCAAACGCTTATCCCTGTTCCGATAGAGATACCCCATCGTCCCGCCAAAACCCGACGCAAGCCACCCCTCGAAATAGCGTTTGACCTCATCATCGAGGGGCTGGGCGGTGGTGATCCCTACGGCGTCGAACCCCAGCGCCAGCGTCTTCTCTTTAATGGCCTTGCTCAGATCCATGGGGTGGTTTCTAGCCTAGGACACGACCTTCGTCAGGATGTCCTCGCTGAGCGGGGTCGTCTTGAAGGACTTGAGTCGGATCTCCCCCTTGATGTCATGTTTTTTCGAGTTCAGGTACTTTATCTTGCAGATGTAGACGCCCAGCTCTCGGCCCCTGGACGAAAAGGTGGGGGGCCAAAACTCGCTGGAGTTTTGCAGGATATACTGGCCGATGGTCTGACTGGACTTGCCGGTGAATCCGAAGAGTTGCAGCATGCAGAGGTCCTGCCTGAGAAACCCGCTCGAAGAGATGACAATGCCCGCATCCGCTTGATCGTCCGTCGGACAGACCACCCAGTGGTTCTTGTCGTTGAGGTAGTGGATACCGGGTCGATCGCTCTCATTCGTGGAGAAGGGGTTTTTCGCACCCCCAAAACAGCTCGGCATCTTGGGGTCTCTGTCCCGGTAGACGCAGAAAAAGGGAACTTTGGCCCGCGTCCTGCAGGGCTCGAAGGGTTTGGCGCTAAAGATGTCACCGACGATCATTTCGAGCAGATGGTTTGACTTCTGTGAGCCGACGACCACGGCCGCCTCCGGCCCGCTGGAACTGGCAATGTTGTCGTAGAACTTCTTGGTCATGCGAATATCGGGCCTCAGTTGTTTCTTACTGACCCGCAGCGTGTCCGGGGAGTAGCTGAAGGGAACATACTCGAGGTTGAGGGCGCTGGAGCCCGTTGAAAACTCATTCATGATGGCGGAGACGACGGCCATGTCTCGCCGACTGACCCAGCGCCAAGTCACTCGATTATCCCTCACGGAGATGTATTCCCCGATGTAGATGGTGGTCCCTCTCTTGGCAAAGAGAGCATCGCGCAGAGAGGAACGTTGCGAGGTGAAGAGGGCGCCCGGCAGCCTGGCAGAGTCGACACCCTGCTCAACCAACCAGGCGCAGAGTTTGCCGAGGTCATCCAAGGAGATCTTGTTTCGCAGACCGCGATAGTAGGCCGACACACGATTGCGTGGGATCCCTGTCTGTGAGGCCAGATCCAAGATGATCCCCCGTTGATCCAAGTGGTTGTCCCGCAGAATCGGCTGCAAACTGAACGTCACCTTCATGTCCGGCTCCGAAAAAAGGAAGGCGTCCAAAAAAAAGTTCATCATGAGCATCAAGTGAATGCTCAAAAACAGGCGCATTATAGCCCAATTTTGGCGCCCGTAAAGACCAAAAGCAGGGGCATGCGGGCGACACTCGGTTTCTGTCGGTTGCCGGATTGGGGAAAGTGTTTGCATTGAGTTGGCCGTTCGCTAAATTGGGACTGTTAAAGGCTTTGGGACATACATAGGCCTTGTACAGGGCAACTGGGTGTGTCATTCGGTAGGGATATTGGACTGGCTGCCCCCCATTTTTGGGGTATGACATTGGGGTACTGGTTGATGCAAGAAGCCACAGACCTTGACGACATCGCCCGGCGACTGCGAAGTGTCGAGAATGTGGCATCCACGGTAGAAGCGTTGTGTGTGGGGAATTCCGATTCTGAGCCGCTTTTCCAAGTCGTTCAGCATGCGATTCAGAGTAGCGCACGCACGAGCTGGTGCTTTATTGAATACCTCGATCGCTATCCCTGGTACAGTGCCATCCGCGCGTTCATCAGCCTACCCGATTCGCCTCTCACGTCCTGCTCGGTCTATCCCTTCTACATCATGGCACGCAACCGGCTGTTTGAGTCGATGGGTGTGTCGGATCCGGTCTATCCCTTCTACTACCATGGTGTGTGGAGGACGCTCGAGGTGGCGAAGGCAGAGTATTGGCTCGAACTGAGTCCGTCGGTGATCGCCGTCTTGAAACTGTTTCAGAATCATCTGGAGAGCCCTTGCCCCAATCGCTTCATCGTCTACTTTGCCACGGCCCTGATCGGCGGTATGGGTTCCTTGCCCAGCTCAATACAGCGGCTACAGGATCTCATCCTGAAGAAATGCGATGAACCGGCGAAGATTGCCGCCATTTTGACGTTGGCCCACCTCAATGATCCTTACATCATGCCCTTCCTCAAGCAACTCACGCAGCATGGTTGCTGTTCGAGCCGTTGCCAAGAGGCCGCCCGGTGGGCACTGGAGTTGCGCTCGGCCTCCGCTGCCGCCTCGTGAACCTCGATGCTAAGGTCACTCGTCTTTCTTGGCGACCCGTGTGGGGCGGTCTCTGCCTTCGAAGCGCATGAGGGTGAATAGCAGGTCCGAGAGGCGATTGACAAAGGTGATAAGATGGGGGTTGACCTTCTCGGTACGTGACAGCTGCCACAGTCGACGCTCCGCGCGACGGCACACCGTCCGTGCCACGTTAAGGGCGGCTGCGCCCGGCTCCTCTACCGGCACAATGAACTCGGTCAGTTTGGACAGTTTTGCATCGAACTCGTCGATGCGTTCTTCAACATAGGTGACATCGCGCTCCGAGATGACACGTTTGAGACGTAGCACGCCTTTCTCGTCCGATGCGATCTCAGCGCCCATCTGGTAAAGATAGGACTCCAGCTTATTCAAGACGGCCCGCACGGAGGGAGCGACGCCGAGGGTCTTGGCCAGGGAGAGGGAGGCCCCCATTTCGTCGAGGGTGCCATAGGCCTCTACGCGGCAGGACTCCTTATCGACTCGCGATCCCCCAAACAGGCCCGTTGTGCCTCCATCGCCCGTGCGTGTGTAGACGTTCGCCTTGCCTTTGCTCATGCGCTGCTCCTGTTGTTTTGGTTGAAAGGGTGTACGCCAGACTGCCGGATTTCCGCTATGGCGAGCGCGACGGGCGAAGAGACCTCCCGTCCGGCCCCTTGCAGTGCTTCGACCTGTGCGACCGACCGAAACAGTTGCACGCAGGCCTGTTCGTAGGTGCAGCCCGTGCACTGCGCGATCAGGCGACATCCCCTGTCGATTAGCTTCTTGTTGCTGGGAGAGACCCAGGTCATGGCATTGCCCCATACGCGATCCAGCCGGCACATGGTGGCGGTCGAGACCGTGTTCAGGATCAGCTTCAAACTGAGATGTCTCCATAGCTGCAGAGGCGAAGCCGGGATCTCCAGGGGCAATGGGAACCGATCCTCCCCTGCCACCGATCTCAGATCGTCGGGGGCACCCAGCGAAACGAGGGCCGTGCGGTCAAACTGCCCGCCGAAGACCCTCCTGCTCGACTGCACTAGATCCTCCATTTCGTCCTGGAACCCGATGATCATCAGGGTGGCTTCAGCGTTCGCAGTGCGCGAGGGGTCCACTTCATTGCCGATCTGGAACTGGTAAATCTGTCTGTTGTCTAATTTAGGCGGGTTTTCTCTCAGGGCCTGGGGCGCCTTCAGTGTTCGGTAGACCTCCCCACTCCAATGGAGTCCTCGGGGCCGGCGCTGCAACATTCCCTGCCAGGCCTGCTTGCTGTTGTGACGCGGGTTCTTTACGAAGGCCCAGGGGAGTGGGGGCTGGAGGTCATCCTTTGCGCGAAAGGCCGGGAGCATGAAGGTGGGGGAGCGTTCCGTAGTGTCGGTGAGCACATCCAGGAGGCCGGCATCGGCGGCATAGGTAACGAGTCCCGAGTGACGATAGATGGCCTCCTCGTACGCAACCCACCGGCTGAGCATCGAGAGGGCTGTCGGCCGACTCAGGTCTGTCACCAACTGCGTGAAACGCTGCCGATAGTCCTCGATCGCGCAGCAGTCGAACGGCTCGCACTCCAGGTCGGCGTGCCGCAGCAGTTTGCACAGGGCCTGCTCCAGGGCGGCGCCAACCACCAGGAGTTCGGTCGTCGTCGCCTGCATGCGGGTGGAGCCGGTGATGGCCATGGGACCGGTAGTGAGTTCAAGCCGGTGAATTCGAGGGTCGTCCAGAATCTCCCGCGAACGCCCGACGCGTTCCTTTAGGAGATCTGTGGGATTGTTGTAGACGAGGAAGACCTGTGCCCCCGCCGCCAGGCCCTCCCAGGCGGTCCCAATGACGAAGGGTGTCTCGCCTCCCTCCGTGATGGCGACGACCACGTCCGCGCCTGTCACGCCCGCTTGCCGCAGGTGGTATCGGCCGAATTCGGGAAAGTCTTCGAATCCCTCGACCGACTTGATCAGGGCAAAGTCACCTCCGGCCATGACACTCACGCAGCGGTCTTCCATCGACGGTCTGCTGGAACAGGGCGATGCCTGTCTCCAAAAGCGGCGCCAGGCAGCCTCCAACAGGATGCTGAGCCGTCCGGTGGCGCCACAGCCGGTGAAGAAGACGCGACCCTGACCGCTCAACGCGTCGTATAGGGCCCTTACGAGCTGCGCGTAGCCGGGCTGTGCAAAGAGGGTGTCTAGGCAAGGGACAATGTCTCGATCCACCGATTGTAAGAGACGGACTCCCTCCTTCACATCTCTTTTGAGGGTCTGCGACAGGGTGCGAGTCTTGGGATGCGAGGCCTCCGTGAGCAGGCATCCCAAACGAAATGCCGCCTCTTCCTGGAGAAACTGATTGGCCCTGTCATCGGCAAGCATGCTATCCGACAGTGATACGCCACCTAGCGACAGAAGTCAATTTGGAACCCCTTGGCGGAGACCTGACTGCAGGCATCTTCGACCTAAGAGAACGGCAAGATATAACTTGGACTTTTGAATGCCCAATTGCACCCCATCTTGGATCGCTTCTCAATCGCGAAATCCGCGCAGTAGAACGGCTACGCCTGTGGGTTCGCTCAATCGGGCGCGACCCAATATGGGGCACACTTGGAACCCAAATTGTCCAACTTATTTCTTGCCGATCCCCGTGCGGCTGAGATCTTCAACCCTTTCATGATGCGCGTATCACGCCTAAGCCGCTGCCAGACCCCAGTGAAACTTCAGAGTGCACCGGACATTCTGAGAATCACTTCTGAAAAGCCAGTCACTTAGCCACGGCGGCCGCGGATTTTTCCCCTACCGGAGCTATTGAGAAACGATAGAATAACCTGCCAGCCGGCAAAAGTGCACGAAAGCGGTCTTGCATGGCCATTTGAAAAAGGTCAGCGAATCCGAACCGCGGCTCACTCGAATGCTTGGTTTATAAAAAGGGATCACAAATGCGAAGACTATTCCTGATAACGGCTTTTTCCGTCGCTTTCGGCATGGCGATTGTTTCATATTTTTCACCCATATTTGTCTGGTCCTATCTCTTCATCGGGCCGCTTATTCTGTTCGGATTGCATGATTATTTTCAAACGCGACATGCCGTGCTGAGAAATTTCCCTCTGCTCGGCCATCTTCGGTATTTACTTGAAGCTATCCGGCCCGAAATATCACAGTACTTCATAGAAAGTGAAACCTCCGGTGTGCCTTTTAACAGAGAACAACGCTCGGTTGTATACCAACGTTCAAAACAGGTTCGCGATACGGTACCGTTTGGAACCATTCGAAATGTCTATGACGTCGGCTACGAATGGGTTAATCACTCGTTGTCGCCGTTACATTTGGAGGTGCAAGACCTACGGGTTACGATCGGTGGGCCGAATTGTCGACAGCCTTATTCGAGTAGTCTCCTCAACATCTCCGCCATGAGCTTCGGGTCCCTCAGCAAAAATGCTGTTCTGGCCCTCAACCAGGGGGCAAAGATGGGAAACTTTGCACACAATACCGGCGAAGGCGGTTTGAGCCCTTATCATCTGGAAGGGGGCGGCGATCTCATCTGGCAAATCGGGACAGGTTATTTCGGCTGTCGCAGTCATGATGGCACTTTTGATGAAATGATGTTTGAAAAACGGGCGATGCATCCCAACGTAAAAATGATAGAAATTAAACTATCACAGGGAGCGAAACCCGGGCATGGCGGCATTTTACCGGCGTCAAAGTTGACGAAAGAAATAGCACAACTACGCAACGTCCCGTTGGGTCAGGATGTTATTTCCCCGCCTGCGCACGCTGCCTTTACCACGCCGACCGGGTTGCTGGAATTCGTCGAGAAACTCAGGAAGCTTTCCGGCGGCAAACCTGTCGGATTCAAGCTTTGCGTCGGCAAACGGCGGGAGTTTTTGGCCATCTGCAAGGCTATGGTAAGCACCGGCATTACCCCTGATTTCGTGGCAGTGGACGGCGGCGAAGGCGGTACCGGCGCGGCGCCTCTTGAATTCACAAATAGCATCGGCTCGCCTTTAACCGAGAGTCTGATTTTTGTGCACAATGCTCTGGTTGGATTCTCGGTACGAAATAATATCCGACTGATCGCCAGCGGTAAAGTGACCACCGGATTTGACATCATCAAACGACTGGCGCTGGGCGCGGATGTGTGCTACTCGGCACGGGCCATGATGCTGGCGCTCGGTTGTATTCAAGCACGAAAATGCAATTCGAATCACTGCCCGGTGGGTGTAACGACTCAGAATCCGCAACTGGTTGCCGGCTTGGTTGTTGAGGACAAATATAAAAGAGTCGCGAATTATCATTATGCGACGCTGAAGAGTGTTTCCGAAATGATTGGAGCCATGGGTCTACAAGCACCGGCTGATTTGCGCAGCTGGCATATTATGCGTCGAACCAGTCCCACCGAAATCAAACATTACGGGGAAATCTATGAATTTCTCCATGAAGGTGACTTGCTGACGGAACCGATACCTGCGACCTATGAACGGGCGTGTCAAGCAGCCTCTCCTGACACATTTGCTCACACCTCTTCGTCGTAGGGTGTGAGGTGATGATTTCGTGGCGTGTCCGGAGCATGAACGAGAGACCATGGCTCCCGCGGGTCACCTGTCTGGCCTATTG
>JADFMM010000341.1 GCA_022563885.1 Planctomycetota bacterium
CGGACACCTATTTCAAAGACCATCGTGAAGCAGGTCGCCAAGCACTACCGGGTCAAGGACGTTGACATCCGCAGGCGAGGTGCCAAGAGGAACCAGCCCCGAGATGCAGGCCATCTATCTCGCCAGGGAGCTAAGCGGGCATAGCGGACAAGAACTTGGTCAGGAGTTTGGCAAGATTTCCGGAGCGGCAATCTCTGCACGATGTAAATACATTGATGAGGCGTTGAGTGCGAATCGAAAACTAAAACGCGACATCCGGGAAATCAGGACCGCGATATCAAATAGTTGATAATTGAGAGGTGACCCCAAGGTCCGCCTATCCGGGTCCTCCGTCAGAGACGGAGGTTTTCATAAAGAAATAAGTTGGACAATTTGGGGTCCAAGTGTGCCCCATATTGTGTGAGAAGTGATCAAAGATGGGGTGCAATTGGGCATTCAAAAATCCAAGTTATTTCTTGCCGGTCCCTCAGGCACTCTCCCCGGCCGACGGGGACCGACGCTGCATCAAAACGCAAAAGGGTGACCCGGCATACAGGCCGGATCACCCCTGAGTAGTTGCTTGATGTCGATCCGCTAGACCTTCTTCGGGACCACGTAGCCCTTGCGATACTTCCTCGTCAGCATCTTGTCTGCCTTGCGATCGCCCACGAAGCGTTCCTTCTTACCGTTGAAGGTCAGGTCACGACCCAGACGATAGGAGATGTTGGCCAGGTGGGGCAGAACCGTCGACATGTGCCCGACCTCGATGTCACAGGTCAAGTCCTCCCGCTTGCCGCTCCGCAACGCGCTGATGAAGTTGCCAAAGTGGCCTCCACCGCCGGCGCCGGTCAGGTTCATCGGGTCCGCCTCAACATCTTTTGACGTCGAACTGGGTCCCGGTTCATTCTTCCTGCCCATGTAGGTCTTCCAGGTGCTGCCGTTGAGCGACATCCAGCCCTCGGTCCCGTAGAAGAGATTGCCGATCTTCACATTCTGATCGGCCTCGCCATTGGTGTAGAGACCGCGCACTTCAAACTGCAGGATCTTGCCATCCGCATACTCGTAGACGGCGTGTTGGGTGTTGGCCGTCTCCTGAGTACACACTCGCTCGCTGAACTTGAAGTAGCCGCCGAAGGAGCGGATCTTCACCGGATGCTCGTTTTTGTTGATGCCCCAGCGGGCGACATCGAACTGATGGGGTCCCTGGTTGCCGATGTCACCGCAGCCGGTGTTCCAATGCCAATGCCATTGATAGTGAAACTTGCCCTCGTTATAGGGGAAGTAGTCGGCCGGTCCGACCCACATGTCGTAGTGGACACCCGCAGGCGGCTCACTGTTCGGATGGACCGCGAAGGCGTTGCGGGGCTTGTAACACATCCCTTTGGCCATATAGACCTCGCCAATGCCACCGCCGTGCAAGAAATTCATGGCATTGCGGACATTTTGAATCGAGCGGTTCTGAAAGCCTACCTGCACCAGGCGGTCATACTTACGGGCCGCCTCGATCATCTTTCGCCCCTCCCAGACATTATGAGAGCTGGGCTTTTCGACATAGACATGCTTGCCCGCCTGACAGGCCCAGATCGTCGCCAGGGCGTGCCAGTGATTGGGCGCGGCGATCGCGACGGCATCGATATCCGGATCCTCGAAGACCTTACGCATGTCCCACTCCGTCCCCGGGGAGTAGCCATGGGCATCCTGAATCTTCTTCACTCGGGCCGCGAAGAGGTTTTCGTCCACATCGCAGATGGTTTTGATATGGACGTTGGGAATCTTGGCAAAGCTGCTCAGCAGGCCTCCGCCACGCCCCCGTATCCCGATGATCGCCATGTTGATGCGGCCATTGGCCCCGATTACGTGCTGAGTTTTGGTCATAGGCGACTTGGCCGGCGCAGCCTCCATCTTGCCACTGGAAACCAGCACGCTCGCCGCAGTCAGTCCCGCGGCGGCCTTGCCGCCATTCGCCATGAAGTCTCGTCTCGTCCAGTGTTTCGAATCAGATACCATTTCAAACCTCCTAATTCTAGGGCGTCTCTGGAATGTTGATCACGATCAGTTCGTTGCCGTTGTTTGTAAGCGCTCGGCCATCAATCTGCAATCATTTTTTTCGCCTTACCGTGACCGCCGAACCGCCGCAAGCAGGCGATAAACGCCGGATTAGCCCGTTACCTGCAACGCTTATAGGCCTGCTCGCCGCCATGCAGGTGGTAGACCAGCGGTAGCGGTCGATCCGTCCCTTCCACAAAGCTGGGCCGCGCCGCCCAGGGGCAGACATCGAGCACGCCGGTCAGATCCATCCAATACTGGAGCCGGGCCACCGGCAGATCCCAGGTCATATGAAAGTGGTTCGCCGGCGCATACTGCTTGTATTCCAACATGCTGGCATACTTGGGCACCACGAAGGTGTGGGGCCAGTTCCAGTTGGTCAGGTTGACCATCGCCTCCTCCAACGCCTCGGGCACGGCCGTGGTCGTGGCCTCGTCCCAGATCAGGCTGAACTGATCGGTCAAGCCGCCATAGCAGAGACGTCCTGCCACGCCTTCGATCCCTGCCGGCGACATAAAGGTCACGCTATTGCCGCCGCCGGGGAAGTAGGCTTCATCGACGAGGGGCATGCGAACGCCCTGCATGATCTGCTTGAGGGAGCTGCCCGGCTTGGCCGCCCAGTCGAAGGAGGCGCTGCCGGAGTTGTTGCCATCCACCAGACCCTTGATGGCATAGTCCGCTTCGGCATCCAGCTTCACGTCGAGCTTCTCGGCAAGAGCTTCGATCTCCCAGGGTTCCCAGGCCTTGCGAAAGTCCATGAAGAGCGGCGGGTTGCCCCCGCTGAGATAGGTCATGAAGAGCATGGTCAAGGCGCCCTGCGCGTCGGCTTCCGTGGCGAAGGGCTGGGCAGGCTTGGGACCATTGTGATCGAAGGTGCTGTTGAAGAGGGATTCCATCACGTCGGCGACGGGCAGGGGCAGGCCGCGTGGGTCGCTACCCCATTCCAACTGGCTCATGAATCCCCCCCCCACCGCATTGAGATCTGCCATGAGATCTCGCACGATGAGATACAGGGCCAAACTCTGGTTGAAGAGCCTCTCGTGTTCCTCGGTCTCCAGTTCGAGCCGCTTGCCCACATGCCGATGGATCCAGGCCCGCAGGGCCTTCAGTTCCTTGGGGTCGAAGGCCTCTTTCTGCAACATGTCGGCCAAAAGCTTCATGTCCAGTCGCGTCAACTCCAGGCCGAAGGTGTTCCGCGTGGCGATCACGTGGGTCAAGGCCGTCTCCATGCCCATCGAATCGTGGCCCAGGAACATCAGGCGTCTGCCCCGCAGGGCCACCGCCGTCACCGCCCCGTAGCACCAGTCGAGGAGTGCCGTCTCCGTGGAGGCGGTCATGACCGGCGTCGGCCCGGTATCGGGCCAGGTCCCAACATTCATAGCGACCATCCGTCCATATTGGCTGATCGCCCCGTTGACGGCATGGGCATAGACCACGCCCGGCTTGGGGCCGCTGTTCCCACAAGTGATATTCAAGGGTGTCTCTTTGGGAAACTGTTGCAGCAGCGATATGGTGGTCAATTGGGGAAAGGCCCAGGTGTCGGGTGCACAGACCAGGATGTTGACGCCGGCGCGACGAAACTGGTGCGCCACCAGATCGGCTTGAGATTCGGTATCGACCAGCACCGAGGAATAAACCACTTCGACGGGTGACTTGTCCGGCAAGACCACCTTACCGCTAATGGCATTGGCCACCATGGCCGCCACATTGCCGGCCCGCTCCCGACTCGGCTTGTCGATCCTGGGATCGCAGGGGGCGAAGACGCCAATAACGGGCTGTTGCGCTTGGACATTCTTGACACGGGGTAAACAGGTAGCCTGGGTTTTCTTTGCCATAGGGCCTACTCCAAAAAATGCCGGCTGGAGCATTGAGCCGGCGACACCGTTTAAAAATCCTTTTCTTCGGATACGACAGCTCAAGACCCGTCAACGGCAGCGCTTTCAATCGTGCTCGTGCTCAGCGAAGCGGTACTCGTACTCGGCTTTTTTGGCCGGGTTCTCGATGACGATTACGAGGACGAGCACACACACAACCCTCTACAACATGAGCCAACAGGCAACAACCTCTATTCGCGCGTTTTCTTCATCGCCAAGGGCGGCCAACCCATGCGGCGCCACGATCAAGCATTCGCGCTCAACCCCGGGACCTGGTACGCGATCCTGTTTTTTACCACCGCCAACATGACCTGTCAAAACAGCTTTTCGTTTTACTATTGCCACTTCGCCAGTAGAACCAGCATGGGGCTCGATCTGCTCTCGATCGTGCCCTGCCGCTACCTCTTCACCCCCGAGGGTGCCGATCCAAGCCGATGCCTCCTTGCCCGCTTCCTCGAACCCGATCCCGGCAACGCCTGCGCCGAGCACCAGGCCATCACATCATCCCATCCGCAAGCAATAGTGTGACCCCCTGGGCCCGAGCTGCCTCTACTACCATGGTGCGACTGATATAGACTTCAGTCCGAAACAGATCCTAAATATCGAGGACAGACCCATGAAAAAGGCCGGTTTCATCGTAGTGGCGCTAGGCATCATCGTCTTTTCGAGCGGTTGTACCGTGGTCCACTCCCATTCCTTCGGGCGATCGCACCGTCGCGTCACGATCACCGCGCCGATGTACGACATTCACCGCCCCGTGCGACATCGTCACATCGAGGTACCATGGGCCGAGCCGCCGCGACATCACCGTGGCCACAGTTGGTAGTGGAGATGGCTCCAAGTTTTTCTTGAAAGTGCAGTGCCAAACGCGTACGGTGCGACGTCATGTGGTTCAATCCAGAAAGGAGCCCTTCTCGATGAAACGCACTCTCCTGCCCTTCTCACTGCTGCTGTGCGCTTGCTCGACAGTCTCAAATGCCCAGGACATCATCCCCCTCTGGCCGCAGGGCCTACCGGCGGACGCCGTACCCTTGGCTCCCGAGAAAATCACATCCTTAAAGGCCAAACAGACCTCCGAACGCATCACCTATGTGGAGACGCCCTCTCTCACACTCTATCGAGCGCCGGCCGACCAGGCCAACGGCTGTGGCGTGGTCATCTGCCCCGGCGGCGGCTACAACATCCTGGCCTGGCAGAAGGAAGGGGTCGAATTGGCCCAGTGGTTCAATTCCCTCGGCGTCACGGCCCTCGTCCTGAAATACCGGGTACCCCGCCGCAATCCGGACAAAATACACTGGGAGCCCCTGCAAGACGCACAACGCGCCATCCGGTTGGTCCGTCACCACGCCGGCGATTGGCAGATCGATCCCGATCGTGTCGGTGTTTTGGGCTTCTCCGCCGGCGGCCACCTCACCGCCATGGCGGGCATGCACTGGGACACCGATACCTACCCACGCATCGACAACATAGACGACCTGAGCTGTCGCCCGGACTACATCTGTCCCATCTACGCCGCCTACCTGGCGGACGGTTACCAGGATAACGTGGCCGAACTCGGATCGCTGGTCAGGGTCACCGCCCAAACGCCGCCGACCTTCCTGGCCGTCACACAAGACGACAAGATGCGTGGCGCCCAGGCCGCCCTGCTCTTCGTCGAGTTGAAGAAGGCAGGCGTACCGGCGGAATTACACGTCTACACCCAAGGCGGTCACGGCTATGGGATTCGTTCCTCCGACCGTCCTGTCACCACCTGGCACCATCGGTTGGGAGAATGGTTGGGGTCGCAGGG
>JADFMM010000342.1 GCA_022563885.1 Planctomycetota bacterium
CGGGCTGGGCAACAAACTACAGGCGTTTAATAAGAACTGTGTCACACTCGGCGAAGTGTTCGGTGCCGAGGGATACCGAACACTCATGACCGGGAAGTGGCACGCGGAAGAAACGCCTTACCGGCGCGGTTTCAGCCGTTACTACGGCTTGACGGACGGCTGCTGCAACTATTTCAATCCCGGTATCGAGCCGCTGCCCGGCCAGGGAAAACCGGGCCGGAAATACGACCGACCACGGCGCTGGGCCATCGACGACCAGGAATACCTCCCTTACAACCCCGATACGCCGAACTTCTACACGACCGATGCCTTTAGTGACTATGCCGTCAACTACCTCGAAGCCTATAGAGGCGAAGGCAAACCCTTCCTTCTCTACGTGGCCTACACCGCACCGCACTATCCGCTGCACGCCTGGCCCCAGGATATTGCGAAGTACCGCGGCAAGTACATGATCGGGTGGGATAAGTTACGCGAACGGCGCTACCGGCGGCAGCTTGAAATGGGCTTGTTTGATGCCACGGTCTCTCTATCACCACGTGATGAAAATGTACCCCTCTGGGCGTCGCTTTCGGAAGAAAAAAGGGATTACTGGGACTTAAAAATGTCCATCTACGCGGCGATGATCGACCGCATGGATCGGGGCATCGGTCGGATCCTAGACAAGATTCAGGCCTTGGGTGAGTTGGAAAACACTCTGGTCATGTTCCTTGCCGACAATGGGGCTTGTCCCAGCGGCTTCGACAAGATCCCCAACACCCTTCCGGGGACGGTTGAGTCTTATAGCGCCGTGGGCGAGGGTTGGGCGAACGCCAGCAATACGCCATTCAGAAAATACAAGGTGTGGGACCACGAAGGTGGTATATGCACGCCCTTCATAGCCTACTGGCCGAAGGTCATCACAGAGGGTGGAGCCATCACGACCCAGGTCGGGCATATCATGGACGTGATGGCGACCTGTGTTGACATTGCAGGGGCGACATATCCCCAGACCTATAGAGGCAGCGAAATCATTCCCATGGAAGGCAAGAGTCTTCTCCCCATATTCAAAGGAAAAACCAGAGCAGGACATGAGACCGTAGGCTGGCAGTACTCGCATAGCAGTGCGCTGAGACAGGGACAATGGAAGCTGGTTCGCAACACCAAGACAGGACCGGGCCGCTGGGAATTATACAATCTTGCCATCGACCGAACCGAGCAAAACAACCTGGCCCAGCAATACCCGGAAAAAGTGCGAACCCTGTCCGCCGCCTTTGATGCCTGGGTAGATCGTTGCGGTGTTGAAATACCTCAAAAAAAGAAAAAGTGAGAACCTATGATTATCCGTAGAGGTCCTGGGCTAATACTCCTTGGCATGGCGATTGGTGTGTTCTGCATGGCGGGAGCAGGCGCCGAACCGCTCAACATCATACTCATCATGGCCGACGACATCGCCTATGACAACAACTTCGGCTGCTATGGGAGCGAGGACTCCTGGACCCCTCGCCTGGACAAGATGGCCGCCGAAGGGATGAAGTTTGACTACTGCTTCTCCACCCCAAAGTGTACTCCGAGCCGGGTGAAGATCATGACCGGGCGTAGCGGAGTGCGCAACTATATTCGCTTCGGCGCCTTGGATCACCGCGAGACGACCTTTGCAACGGTTCTCCAAAAAGCGGGCTATAAATCCACCATCGTGGGAAAATGGCAACTTGATGGTGCGGGAGGGACGGCCCCCAAGGACGCAGGATTCGATTCCTGGTTGCTGTGGAACACGACACACTCCAGTGGGAACCGCTACTGGAACCCCGTGCTTGAGCGAAATGGTGTATTGTTGGATGTGGATGAGATCGCCTACGGGCCCGACCTATGCGTGGACACGATCACTCGATTTATTGGAGAGAACCAAGAGAGTCCCTTCTTTGTCTATTATCCCATGCTGCTGGTTCACTCTCCATTTCTGCCAACGCCCGACAGCAAGGACCGAACAGAGAAAGACAAGCAGAAGAATTACCGAGACATGGTCAAGTACATGGACCAGTGCGTAGGGCGAATCCTGGATTGCCTGCAAGAACACCGTCTTGAGAGAAACACTGTGGTGATGTTCACCACGGACAACGGTACGAATCGGAACATCCGCTATCGATATCGAGGGCAAGACTTGTTCGGCAAGAAGGGCATTCCCCACGACCGCGGCACCCATGCCCCACTTATCGTGCGCTGTCCAGGAACTGTCCCCGTCGGTCTTGTGTGCAGCGACATGGTAGACTTTTCCGATTTTCTGCCGACATTGGCGCATATCGCCGAGACGGACCGTCCCAATAGTCACATCGATGGTCGCAGCTTCTGGCCCCAATGTCAGGGAGAGAAGGGTGATCCCCGTACCTCCATCTACCAATACTATTGGCCCAAGGGCTATGGCTGGATCCCCGAGGAACTGGGGACTGCGGAACTGATCTGGGCCCAGAATAAACACTACAAACTCTATGCCAATGGGCTTTTTTACGATGTCATGAATGACCGTGAGGAAGAGCGCTCGATTCCTGCAAACAGGCGTTCCCCCGCGGAACTGGCGGCGGTCGACGTCTTGGCAGCCGTAATAGCGTCCATGCCTCTGACGAACAAGGCCTATGACGGTAAACCGGCCAAGAGCGGCAGGAAAAATAAGGTGGAATTGCCCAGGTAGGCTCGTACAGTTCAGAGTGACACTGTCAATCGCTCGTGTAATTGATGGCCTTGATTGTCCAATACTCCTTGTCGATTGAGACAACGACAGTTGGTGGACAAACTTGCACGTCTGCAAGGAATACTCGTAGCCGTGGCGGAAAACTAAAGGGGTTTAAGCTATGAACAAGTCAAAAGCATTCACGCTGATAGAGCTTCTCGTCGTTATTGCCATCATCGCCCTGTTAATGGCTGTGTTGATGCCGGCACTCAGTCGGGCCAGAGAACAGGGCAAACGCGCCGTGTGTCTCAACAACCTCAAACAGTTGACCTTGGCGTGGACACTTTACGCCGATGACAACGATGGCAAGATCTGCGCCGCGAATGTGGGCAATTCTGATTTCGGCTGGGTTGCCCGCATGCTGAATACCGATCCACTAGACGATCAGCTTGTCGCCATGCAGGCCGGAAGGCTCTACCCCTATTGCAAGAACCTAAAGCTCTACAAATGCCCAACCGGAGTACGGGGCGAGTTACGAACCTATTCCATCGTTAGTTCTATGAACACGAATCGAGGGTCGAGCTGGAAGGGACACGTATTTAAGAATAAGACCCGCATACCTCGACCCGGCGAAAGGATCGTTTTTGTGGATGAAGGGAAAATAACGAACCATGCGTTTTCCGTATACTACAATGAAGCACGCTGGCGGGACCGGCCACCTCTGCGGCACGGCGATGGCACTAATCTCTCGTTCGCGGAAGGACATGTTGAGTACTGGAAGTGGGGAGATCCACGCACGCTAGACTTCGGTGACCCAGAGAGCAATGGGCAAGCTGTTCAGCCGGGTAATCCGGATCTCGTCCGGTTCCAGAAGGCTGTGTGGGGTAAATTGGGATACTCCGCCGGGAGCGCCCCCTAGGCCCTGTCTGAAGACTCCGTCGTCGGCCTGAGAGCGAGCAATTCTTTCGCCTGGCAAAGACGGCGACCTGTTCGCCATGGCTTTAGCGAAGGCGGGCACACGGTCCCTTCGAGATGTCGCCTCAAGCCTGCCGCGTAGCAGGCTTGTCTAAGGGACCGGCAAGAAATAACTTGGACTTTTGAATGCCCAATTGCACCCCATCTTTGATCGCTTCTCAATCGCGAAATCCGCGACGTAGAACTGCTACGCCTGTGGTTTCGCTCAATCGGCGCGACCCAATATGGGGCACACTTAGACCCCAAATTGTCCAAGTTATTTATTGCCGACCCCTAATCGGGGAACTTCATCGATGTCTCTGTCGGGCTTGGATGATGGGATCGGCAAAGACTGCGTTATCGACATTGTACTGAAAGGGATGGAAATGACTGAAAAACGCTATCGGGACATTCTTGTATTAATGACAGCCGCTGTCGGTTTGACCGTGGCATGGGCAGCGTCCGTGCAGGCGGCAAAGAAGCCTGAGCCAACGGCCTACCTGACGCCTGAGACCGCCGGGCCCGACTTCAAAGTCCAGGGCGAATACCTTGGCACGGCCGGAGAGAAAAAGATAGGCGTTCAAGTCATCGCTCTGGGCAATGGCGCATTCCAGGCCGTCATCTATCCGGGTGGTCTGCCCGGCGCCGGGTGGGATGGACAGACGCGACACACTGTCGATGGCAAGACTCAAGACAGCCAAACCCTCTTTGCACCCTCCAAGGGAAAGAAAAGGTACATGGGCAAGTCGCCTGAGGCGTTCAGTGCATTGAGCAAGCCCCCCGTCGACGGACAGGAGAACTATGCCTTGATCATCACGGGCACGGCGCTGACAGGCAAGGATCCTGAGGGCAGGACGATTTCGGCGAAAAAGATTGTTCGCGCAAGCCCCACCATCGGCGCCACGCCGCCATCCGGCGCGATCATCCTGTTCGATGGCAAGAATACCGAGCAGTGGAAAAAGGGCCAGATGGACGACCGCCAACTGCTGTACTGCGGCACCGAAACGATGAAACCATTCGGATCCTTCATAATGCACGCGGAATTCCGCACACCGTTCAGGCCCGCCGCACGCAGTCAGGGAAGAGGCAATAGCGGCATCTACATTCAGAGACGCTATGAAGTCCAGGTACTCGATTCATTCGGCCTGTCCGGTGAAGCCAATGAATGTGGCGGGTTGTACAGACAGGTGCGTCCCCTGGTGAACATGGCCTTGCCCCCGCTCACATGGCAAACCTATGACATCGACTTTACCGCCGCCAAGTTCGAGGGTGACAAGAAGATCCACAACGCCCTGATCTCCGTGCGACACAACGGCGTGGTCATCCACGACGCCCTGACACTGAAAAACAAGACCGGAGCCGGACGCAAGGAAGGCCCCGCCCCCGGCCCCATCTACCTCCAGGGTCATGGCAATCCGGTTTTTTACAGAAACATCTGGATTGTTGAAAAGAAGTAGCCCCTGAGAGGATGAAATAACAAGAGGCCTCTCTTTGCTCGTCGGGAATTGTCACGTACGAGTGGCGGCAACTTAGCATTTTAGAATTTCTTTTAACTGAAGGTCTGACCCCAAGACTTCTCCCCAGAGCGACGATCTCCCTGGCGATTTCGGCCGCCCGGTCGTCACTGATGCGGAAAAACCCCTCGATGTTCCACGTTGCGATAGTTGCCGTTGTGTCCGTCTGTGCATTGGAAAGCTGGCAGAGGAACGACAGAACCGATGCGGTAACGAGTGTAACCAATAATCGAGTCTTCATAGCATCTCTCCACTTTTCAAAGCCATTGATGTACGTGTCATACCGAGTAAGCTGCAAAGGAACATTTGGACACTAGCCGGGCCCGGACACGAGAGAAGCCCTCAGTAATTCTTAAAGCCTCTCATCCACGCCGGCCAGTTCTTCGGCTGGACGCCCCCGGCCAAGGTCCAGGGCCCATGCGTGTCAAATTGCCTGTGCCACTTCAGGGTCCAGAGTTCTTTGAGTCCCACCTTCCTGACCGACCAATCAAGAAAGAGCGCGTTGATATGACCGTTGTGCCGGTTCAGACAGAACGTCCTCCCCATACTAGTGCCACGGTCAGG
>JADFMM010000343.1 GCA_022563885.1 Planctomycetota bacterium
CAGTGATGCCCTCTTCGAAAACCCCGGGTTCGCCCATCACTGGATCACCGTCAAGCTCGTCGGTGTCACGTCTAATCGAGCCGCGATCGGCGCCCGCATTCGGGCTGAGATCGTAGAGAATGGGAAGACTCGATCGATTTTTCGTCACGTCAACAGCGGCGGCAGCTTCGGCGCCAACCCCTTGCGCCAGACGATCGGACTCGGCGGGGCCCGACAGATCGAAGTCCTGGAGGTCTACTGGCCGACGACCGGCACGACCCAGACGTTCCGCGATGTCAGCGTGGACCAATGCATTCGAATCGTCGAGGGCGAGGAGAGATTCACGCCGATCCGCCTGAAGACACTGAAGCTCGGTGGCTGACAGGGCATAGTCTATGATGAGCAAGCACAAGAAAGCTGGTCAACCTAGAACAAAGTACAAGAAGACGGGTCAACGGAAAACAGGGATTTCCGGACATTCACAGCCGTCTTCCTCGTCTGCTCGCAGAAAAGCTATGCGGCCATGCGTCGTTTGGGTGATCGTATGTGCGGCCACAGCCGGTGTTTTCTCGGTAAGATTCCTATTGCGCACCGACAAAAAGCTACCAAAGACAGAGCGGCCCTCAACTCAGTCACGAGAGCTGGTGTTGCTGCCTGTCAGTGAGCCGCCTCGCACGGCGCAAGAGCTTGCTGCACTGAAAAGAGAGGAACTGGAGCTCGCTGATGAGCTCTTGAGAGACTTTCCCGAAAGTGATGAATCCCTCGTCATCATGGGCAACGTCTGGCACAGGCATGGCAATGCCGTTCAGGCCCTGATATTCTGGCAGGAAGCTCTGACAATCAATCCACGGCGGCCCGACGTATACGAGCGCATGGGCTGGTTGTCTATCGAAAAGGGCCAGTTTGACGAAGCGATCGCACACTACCGAAAAGCGTTAGAACTGCAACCGCGGCTCTCTGATGCGCACAGTAACGTTGCCCACGCGCTGATGATATTGGGCAGGCAAGATGAAGCAATCGAGGAAATTGAAAAGGAACTTCATATTTCGCCGAACTCCAGTTTTGCATACTTTCTACTGGGCCAGGCCTATCTGCAGCAGAAAGAATATGAACAGGCAGAGGAACACTACCAGGTGGCTGTCAAGATCAAGCCCGAATACACGAACGCTTACTATGGTCTCGCCACGGTATGCTCCAAACTGGACCATAAGGATAAGGCGAGGGCGTATTTGGAGAAGTTCAAAAAGCTAAAGGCTGAGGAGCGTAAAGGACTTAAGGGACGCAAGAACCAGTACGATGACTTCATTGAGACACAAAAAAGTGCCGCCATAACGTATGTCGATGTAGGGCGGATGTACCGGGACGAAGGGAAGTTGCACAAAGCCGAAGAACTGCTGATACAAGCAGCAGGGCTTGACCCGAAAAATGTTGCATGCTTTCAGGAGTTGGGATCGCTATATCAGACGAGCGGCCAGCTATCCAAAGCCCTCCAGATGCATAAGGAGATCACTGAAATTGAGCCGGAAAGTCCCATTTGCTACTACATGATTGGGGTTTTGTCGGCTCGGTTAAAACAGTATGACGACGCAGAGAAGGCTTTGCGCAAAGTGATTAAGCTGGCACCACAGAGATCCGAAGCATATCGCGAGCTTGTCCGGCTATATTTGAAAACCGGGAAAAACTTGCCCCAAGCCAGGCAGCTAGCGGAAAAAGCCGTAGCACTGGAGGCGGTCGCGGCCAACTACTTGCAACTAAGCATGGTCTGCGATAGAAACGGGGATACGGCTGGCGCGTTTTCAGCGATCAAGCGGGCCGTTGCGTTAGAGCCGGGCAATCAACAGTATCTGCGTCTGTATAAGGTCATTCAACAGAGGAATTGACGTCATGAATCTTATGGGTGGTCGACTCTTCGGAGTGAGTATTGGACGGCTTAGGGATTGGCAAGCAATTAATTGGACAATTGGGCATTCAAAAGTCCAAGTTATTTCTTGCCGGTCCCTTAGTGTCGTAGGGCTGGCGTTGTCGTCACTCTTCGCCTGGGCACATGCTGACGGGGCCATCGTGCTTCACGATGTCACCAAAGAAACCGGAATTACTTTCACACACACCGACGGCAGCAGTGGTCGACGATACATAGTCGAATCCGTCAGTGCGGGATTAGCGCTTTTTGATTACGATGGAGACGGCGATGTAGACATCTATTTTCTCAATGGTGCGCCTCTGCAAGGGACAAAGTATGACACGGTGCCGAAAAATAGGCTTTATCGCAACGAAGGCAACTGGAGATTTACCGACGTCACAGACCAGGCTGGCGTAGGCGACACCGGATTTGGGCTCGGTGTGGCCGCCGGTGATTACGACAATGACGGCGACCTCGACCTCTATGTGAACAACTACGGCCCGAATGTCCTCTACCGTAACAACGGCGATGGAACTTTTTCCGACGTGACAGCACAGGCCGGCGTGGCCAACGGCCACAAGGTGGGGGCAGCCGCGAATTTCCTCGATATGGACAACGACGGCGATCTCGACCTTTTCGTTGCCAACTACCTTGACTTTACCTACGAGAATCACCTGATGCGAACCTCGGCGGGTGTCCCCAAGTATGCGGGGCCCATGGATTTTCCTCCGATGTCCAACGACCTGTTTCGCAACAACGGGGACGGGACATTTACGGACGTCAGCGTTGTGTCTGGAGTGGCCGAGCACAGAGGATGGGGAATGGGAGCCGTTGCCGCCGATTATGATAACGATGGTGACACCGATATCCATATTGTCAACGACGTGTATGCGAACTTCCTGTTCGAGAATGATGGAACGGGCAAGTTTGAGGAAGTAGGTCTGATTACAGGGCTCGCCTATGACTTGCACGGCGATGATCAGGGGAGCATGGGCGTAGAGTGCGGCGACTATGACAACGACGGCCGACTCGATTTCTACCAAACCTCCTACGCCAAAGAGCTGACCACACTCTACCGGAATGTGGACAACAGTACGTTTGAAGACGTGACAATGATCACCGGCGCGGGCGCAAGCACCTATGCCTATGTCACCTGGGGTACGGGCTTAGTCGATTTCGACAATGACGGCGATCGCGACATCTTCGTTGCCTGTGGTCACCTGCAGGACAATATTGAAGTTTACGATAATACTGCCACGTCTTCCGTGCGGAATATACTCCTCATGAACACGGGGGACGGGAAATTCGTCGACGTATCGGATCAAAGCGGTGACGGCATGAAGGTGAAATTGCGCAGCCGCGCCGCGGGCTTTGACGACTTGGATAACGACGGCGATGTGGATGTGGTGATTCTAAACGCGCGGCGGGGACCCACAATTCTAAGAAACGACTCACGCAATGCAAACCATTGGATTCAAATTTGCCTTCGGGGCGTGAAAACCAACCGCGACGGCGTGGGGGCCAGAGTAAAGGTCGTGGCAGGCGATTTAGAGCAGATCGACGAAGTACACAGCGGTCGTGGCTTTCAGAGCCATTACGGCATGCGGCTGCACTTTGGGTTGGGCAAACGAGACCACGTCGACCGCATTGAGGTCCGATGGATCGGCGGTGGGCTTGATGTTTTTAAAGATATCACAGTAGATCAACTGCTAATACTTACCGAAGGTAGTTCAAACATGGGGCATAAGTGATAAAGGTAAAGCTGAAATATCATGTGGGGTCCATAAACTTGGATGCGCCCATCCCAGATGATTCCCTCCTTCCACACGTAACCGAGGTGCCAATCTCTTTCAATCGCGTCCCGCACACCACTCGTTGCCCCTGCATCCGAGCCCGGTGCAGCGCCGGCAGCAGCATTGCCATCAAGACGGCGATAACGGCGATCACCACCAGCAATTAAATCAGCGTAAAGCCGCGCTTGCGCTTCACATCGAAGCCTCCGAAGGGATTGGCCAATTAGGGATGAAGTTCTAGGTCATCGATGAACACCAATCCGCTCGCGGCACCGGCGAACCCGATGCCGAGGGTAGTTACGTTCTGCAGGTTGTTGATCCCGTTTAAGTCGATGCTCCAGGCCGTCCAGGCCGCCTGGGCCAGATCGGCCGCATCACCGTCATAGTTCACCTTCGTACCGTTGATGATGGCATACAACTGCCCCGTATTGCCTTCACTCCCGAAGAAGTGAATCACCAGTGACTGGACTCCCGAACGGGTCCAATCCTGACCGGGTGAAAAGGTACGAGTTGCTTCGGAAAAACTTGTGCCGCCCTGCCCATAGAAGAAGGGCATCGACTGGGTGTCCCGTACCGTCGTCTGTTCGGCGAAGGGCGGGTTTTCATGGCCGATTTGCGAACCGTTGGTGTCGTCGCTGAACCCATCGACCCACACGTTGAAGAGTGCCGCCGGATCCGTAAAATCATCGGCGCGGTAGCCCTCAAAGTCGTCCACGACGAGGAAGTCGACCAGGGTGAAGCTCCAGACGTCGCCCGTCCAGACAGAGGGGCTCTCGACGTCGTTGATCTCATCCACGCGCAGATAGTAGGTCTGGGCCAACGCCAAATCCTGCGCAAAAAGGTCCAGGCTGCTCTCTGTCGTGATGATGCTCTGTGCGGTGCCATCGGCCACTGATCCTTGATCGGACCCGAGATACACTTGATGGTGATCCGCTTCGCGGCCGGGCCGCCAACTGATCACGCTGTCCGGCGCCACCTCGGTGGCGCCTGTTTCCGGACTGGGTCGACTCGCAGCGTTGGGAATGGAGAAGAACCGTACCTCACTCAGGCTGGCCTGAGGCGCGATGCCTTGGACAGTGTTGACAGTCAAACGGACAACCTGGGCCGCGGCGCCACCCAAATCGATGGTATTGTTGTGTGCATAACCATTTGTACCCGGGGCCTGAGCCAAGGGCCCGACACCCTCGAGAACGGTCCAGTTCTCGCCATCCAGAGCGTGCTCGATGACAACATCTTTTGCACCGAATCCCACGAAGCCCTCGATGAGCTGATTCGAGTTCCAGATCCAAAGCTCGTGCAGCTTGTAGGCCTTGTCGAACGCATACTCGATCGTGGCCGGGACACTACTGCTGATCCACATGTCGCCGGCAGAGGTTCCATGGAGATCATCCACCAGACCGGAGCCGTCGATGGTCTTTTCAGGCCCGGAATCGCCGAATGAGCTAGAGGCCGTGGCCGTGATACCCGTTATTGGAATCGAGAATGGCTCGACCGTAAAGCTCCAGGTTTCTCCCGTGAAGACGGTAGAGTCAGGTGCACCGTTGACTTCATCTACACGCCAGTAGTAGGTTTGGTCGAATGCGAGGCGACCGGGATCGAAACTGCTGTCTCCGTGATCCTGCCCGACCAGCACGTCGAGGGGGGCCGTCCTGGTGGCGGCGTTGACGTCATCAAAGCTGGTGCCCAGATAGACATCGTGCGTGACGGCGAAACCACCGGCTAGCCAGCTCAAGACCTGGTCGCGGAAGACGTCACCCTCACTATCTTGAGGGACCGGCTGCGAGGCCTGTTCGGCCACTCCGCCGATGATCCCTTCCAGCAGGGTACCTCCATCCGGACCCATCTCAACCGTACGCACGATCACACTGTTGGCACCTTCGGGTGCAATCATAAGAGCAATAAATCCATTGGTATCTTGATTGAGAAATTCAGCCAGGGCCTCGCTGGTGTCCGTTGACTCGCGCACCCCCCGTGCTGGTGCATTGAAGGTCAAGA
>JADFMM010000344.1 GCA_022563885.1 Planctomycetota bacterium
GCCGAGTTCCAGATTGGCAAGAAAAATGATGCCCAGATGCACCGGATCTATCCCGAAAGCAATACCCAGCGGCACGATCAGCGGGGCCACGACCACGATGGCGGAGTAGACATCCATCAGGCATCCCACCACCAGCAAAAAAAGATTCAAGACCAGTAGGAATGTCCACTTGGACTCGATAGAGTTCGTCATCCACTCGACCAGCCGATCAGGCACCTGCTCCATCACCAGGTAATGAGTCAGACCGACTGCCACCCCGAGGATCAGCAGCACACCGCCGACCAGCAGACCGCATTCGACCAGAACGCGGGGGACGTCTCGGACTAGATGAAGGTCCCTGTAAACGAAGGTTTCAATCACAAACGCGTAAACCGCGGTCAACGCCGCTGCTTCGATGGTCGTAGCGAAGCCAGAAAAAATGCTGCCCAGCGCCACGGCTGGAAGCAATAGTTCCCACTTGGCCGCCCACAACACGCGACGGACCTCTCCCGCATTGAACGGCTCGACATCGACTTTCTGTTTCGGTCCACCCCGAATCCCCACCCAGGAGATGAGCACGACCAGAAGAATGCCCGGACCGATCCCCCCCAAGAACATCTGTTCCATTGACACCCCGGCCGACGCCGCATCGGCGCCCCCCAGATTGGTCGCCACGGTGCTGGCAATGACCGAATAGAGAATCAGAGGAAGACAGGGAGGAAACAAGAGCCCCAGCGATCCGCAGGTCGTGACCAGGCCCAAGGCAGTCTTTTCCGAATAGCGGGCCGCCCTCAGCACCGGAAATAACAATCCGCCCAGGGCCAGTATGGTGACTCCGGAGGCCCCGGTAAATGAGGTAAAGAACGCACAGACCAACGTCGTCACGATCACGGGGCCGCCCCGGACGCGTCCGACGAGCAGTTGAAACACGCTGATCAGCCGTTTGGACGCCCCCCCCTCCGCCAGAAAAAAACCGGCAAGCGTAAATAGAGGAATGGCGGGAAGAGAGGGATTCGTGACCAAGGAATAATGCTTCAGCGGAATAGATGCGATGGGAAACTGCCCCATCCACAATAGCAGCAGGGTAGCGCCGGCAATCACCGTAAAAATGGGCGCCCCCAGAAACGCAGCGACAAGCAGTGACAGGGCTCCCGAAAAAGCCAGGACCTCGTAGGAAAGCGACTCCAGACGCGTCACTCCAACGACCGCCGCCGCCACCGCGAGCAAGAGCACGCGCTGCTTCCAGCCGGTCGTGGCGCTCAAGCCCAGGCGCAGTGCAATCAGACCGAACCCAATCGGTAGAATCAGTAGAATCACCCAAACAGGTATGCCGAACGCTATTGTTTTTCCTCCCTCTCTTTCCGCCATGAGAAACTGAACGCTGGCGACGCTCAAGAAAACACAGATCGCGGCGCCACTGCCGCCACTGAATAGTTGCGAAAACTTTTGGAGCTTGCCCTTCAATACCGTAGTCAGCGTTGAAAACGAGAGTAACCGAGACTCCCGGGCCGCGATCGCGCCGCCCAGCATGCCGACGATCAAGGTAGAGTGCTGCACGAGCGAAGTGGCTCCGGGAATGCCGCTCTTGAAGAACATCCGCAATGACAACTCAATCACCGGAACAAACATCAGCCCCGCAAGCACGATTACCGACAGCATGTCCTCAAACGTACGCCCTATCGACGCTGCCCGGCTCCAAGAGAATGGATTGTTATGGGCGGCCACGTTCATGTCAGTTGGGCTTTCCTGCGTTTTCCTTGTTGTTACGATAATCGTGCAGCAGCCTCACGACCTCATCGAAAATATCGGAGGGAACAATAGTCCCACGCATGCGAGGATGGATTTCGGTCTCAACAGTGTTTCGCCACTCCTGCAGAATATCGGGAGTGACGGGATGCACCGTCAGCCCGCGTTTCTTCATTGCCTCCACGGCGTCATCACTTTCTTTGCGGCTTCTTGCCCTAATCTCTAAGCCCGCCCGCTGCGCCGACGCCAGAAGCACTACGCGGGTCGATACGGATAGTTTTTCCCAGGCATCCTTCCGTGCCACCAAAGCGCCGACCAGAGGCGCCCAGTTAAGGTCCAGCATGTGGGGCGCGCGTTTATCCATCTGCCCCGCCAGCGCAAAAATCGGCGGTGCAGGAACAACGTCGATGAGCCCGGTCGCCAGGCCCGTCAGAATGTCCGCGGTCTCCAGGGGGACCGGGTGGTACCCAGCCGCTCTCATGATTTTGACCTGCTCGGGATCACCGGCCCAGGTAAATATCTTTCGGGTCTTCAGATCGGCCGGATGATGAATGGGACGCTTGGAGAAGAACCTGACCCAACCCGCATCCACCCAGAACAGAACCACGAACCCTTTCTCCTCCATGCGTTTCGCCAGCGTGGGTTGAAGTTGTTCATTGACATACTCGAATTCCGCGAGATCGCGAAACATCAGCGGCAGATTCTGCAGACCCGAAACGGCAGGTTCAATGTCGGCCAATCCAACCGCGGTGAAGAGCCCCGCCTGCAGGGAGCCGATTCGCATTAACCGCACCATGTCGGCTTCCCCCCCCTGTGTGCCGTCCGGATAGATCACCAGTCTTACCCCACCGTCCGGCGCATCGCGCCACTCTTGGGCCATGCTCATTAATGCCTTATGATAGGACGAACGCCGGGGCGCCAGGGTTCCCAGGTTCATCCTGACTGCCCGGCCCGCGGCCCGAGTGTCGTCAACCGTCAAGAGGGCGAGAATCAATCCCAGACACAGGGCCCGGATTGAAACGTTGGGCATGGAGTGCGTTGTTTTCATTTTCTTAAGTTCCCATTGCAGGTGTTTCATGGATTTATGTCTTGCCGGTCCCTTACTCGGTCAGGAGAAATAGTTCGTCTGTCTTACTCAGCAACCAGCGAGCCCTTCGTTGCATAATTATATTTTCTAACCTCCATTCCGGCCTGGCGTCGACTTCGACCGCAAGGGCCTTCTCCAGCAGCGTCGTGAATTCGTCCACGTTCTGCTGTTGAACGCCTACGGTTTCGGCAAAGGTCACGTACGGTCCGGCGAGTTGTCCCTGCGACATGGCGACCGCCTGCAGGAAATGTTCTCGGGAGCGATCTTCCGCTAGGCCTTCAGCCCCCTGTCGAGCCATTTCATAACTGATTAGAAATGCATGAATCGCACCCGACCCGAACTCCGCGTCCAGCTCCAGCGCGCGGTCAATCAGTGCTTCCACAATGGGCTGGTCTGCAATAAGATCGGGATCGTCTTTAGACACGGAAATTGCCGCTCCCCACGAAGCAGCCGTCCAGTAAAGCAGGGGAACATCAGATTTCCTGGCCACGCGAAGCGCCTCCACAGGATCCTGCCGCAATTTATTCACTATGCCCCGATGCCGGACCTCGAGACCGCGCAATGCATAGTTTCGCGCACGTAGGTACAGATGACGCGCACGCCGATTCAGTCTCTCGCTTTCCGCAAAGTCGACATCCGCGGCTTTATCTGCCTCCTGCTGGACGAACGCGTAGCCATATTGCATGAACCCGCTGGCGGTTGCCAGCAGCAACTTCTCGTGCCTGGGACTTTCAGCGAGCAGGGTTTCCATCAGTTTCAGGCTGAAGGGCGCGGCCGCCTTGATAAGCTCCGGATCGTCATCTGAGGAAAACGTATCTCCGCCTCCCGCCAGGGCATCGCCAAGTCTGTTCACTGCGAACCTCTGTACGGAACAGCCCTGCATCAGCAGGCCGACCAGAATAAGCGGGAAAAGCGATAATCGGAGAAGGTTGCAACTGAGATTTGATGCGGTTTTCATCTATTCCTACCTTCGTTTCAGGTTTAGGGATCGGCAAGAAATAAGTTGGACAATTTGGGGTCCAAGTGTGCCCCATATTGGGTCGCGCCCGATTGAGCGAAACCCCAGGCGTAGCTGTCCTACGTCGCGGATTTCGCGATTGAGAAGCGATCAAGGATGGGGTGCAATTGGGCATTCAAAAGTCCAAGTTATTTCTTGCCGTTCCCTTAACATTTCAAACTCACTGTTCTCCACCTCCAAAGGACAGTGCGCCATTGGAATGGATTTTGGGTCAATTTTCTAACCGAAAACTGGATTGGGTGTGGAAATCTCTTGATAAGTCCGCAGTTTGTCATGCAATTGGGCATTCAAAAGTCCAAATTATTTCGTGGTTCCTCTATAATGCTGCTATCGTGGCGAGGATTGTACCACGGAAGCCGCTGTTTTCTTGGCGATCTCTTAGTTACTTGGTCTTTCGAGATTCGAATCTTTCACACCTGACTGAAACAACTTCGAGGTTTTGACGTGCACATCATTATTAGCCGATTTCATCATCGCTTCATCGTGCGAGTCTGAGCCGCGGGCCGTTCCAATTTCTCGGCCTCCTCGATTCGCCTCAGATTCCTTTCGCAGCTCTACGCAGGCCCGCCAGATTCTCAAACCGGTGGCCACAGAGGGATGGTCCGGGCCTACATTCTGTCCCGCTACTTCGAGTGCTCTCTGGGCGACAACAGCAGCAGCACGGTCGTATTCTGCCCTCCCGGTTCAGGTTATCCCATTCAATGCCCACCCTCTGCGTGTACACGAGCGTTGTCCCGGAGAACCAAACCGGAAGGGTTACTCAAATTAATCCGAGGGTTTTCATGCAGTCTCCTTTTCGGTTACCCTCGAGTTCACGCAAGCGCTTTACCGCGTCGCTGTGCAACGCTTTGTTCGGCTTGCGACTGCAATGCCCATGGAGGGAGCACGGGGCAAACTTGTCCTTGTTCAGCCTGCTGTAACACCCATCCGTTAACGGGAGGGCAGATTAGCCAGCCCCAAATCCGTTTCCACTCCCCTCCCGGGCACTCCCCTCCCGGGCACTCCCCTCCCGGGCACTCCCCTCCCGGGTCCGGGTCGGACCTGAGCAAGTCCTTATACTTTATCGACCGCCTGCCACGGGAGTCCTTTCTGAGGCTTAGAGGTCCCATTTTGCTATCGAAAACAGTGGCTTCCTTTGTCAACATTTTGCTGGGATAGCAGCATTGAAAGGCCAAAGAAATGGGCCTGGTTCAATTCTGGGTTACACGACTCGACGTAGGAATCGCATTCGTACTCGTGCTCGTAATCGGCTTCTCGGCGTTCTCGATTACCATGACGAGTACCGCTTCGCTGAGCACGAGCACGAAAACAGATCAGACGGACTGTTACCCATGTGCACACTCTTGTGAACCAAGCCAAGAAATGGGATCTCCAAGCTTGATTTTGATCCACAGTGGGCTTTCCTTAAACGGTCCATAGGGACCGGCAAGAAATAACTTGGACTTTTGAATGCCCAATTGCACCCCATCTTGGATCGCTTCTCAATCGCGATATCCGCGACGTAGAACAGCTACGCCTGTGGTTTCGCTCAATCGGGCGCGACCCAATATGGGGCACACTTGGAACCCAAATTGTCCAACTTATTTCTTGCCGATCCCTAAAGCTATGGCGGACAGGTCTCCGTCTTTGCCAGGCAAAAAACTGCTCGCTCTCGGGCCGACGACTGAGTTTTCAGACAGAGCCTCGGACCGCTCGTCTTCGACCCCGAGGCTCAGACCCGAGGGAGGCCAGATCCAGTTTTCTGACACAGCCAAGTATCATGTGGTGCTCGCCCTCAGGAGCCACGCATAATCAAATGGATCATTTAATTATGCGAGGT
>JADFMM010000345.1 GCA_022563885.1 Planctomycetota bacterium
GGTCGAAGGCATACTCAATCGTGGCCGGGACACTGGTGCTGAGCCACATGTCGTCTACGGAGGTGCCGTGGAGATCATCCGCCAGGCCGGAGCCGTCGATGGTTCTTTCAGGCCCGGACTCGCCGAATGTGCTAGAGGCCGTCGCCGTGATGTCGATGATCGGGAGGGCGACAGGCTCTACCATGAAACTCCAGACGGCTCCCTGCCACGGACTGTTGGGATCCAGATCATTGATTTCATCGACCCGCCAGTAATAGGTCGCGCCGAAATCGAGCCTTCCAGCTGGCACATAGGTACTGGGTTCCTGATTCCCACTGACCAGGACTCCGAGCGGGTTCACTGGACTCGCTTGGGCCACGGCAGTCTCATCTGTCCCGAAGTAGAGATCATGTGTCTCGGCATCATCACCCGGGGTCCAGTGCAGCATCACATCCCGCGAGACATCGGTAGCCTCCGATCCGGGAAATGGTTTCGAGGCATTGGGAGACCTGAGCGAGAATGCCGAGGTGATGAAGGCGATATCGTCGGTATTGGTGTAGCCGTTGGGGGTGAAGGTCACATTGACGATACTCTCGCCAGGCGGTGCGACAAAGCCGAAGAAGGTATCCTGGTCGTTTACGGGAAGGTCGCCGGACATCACCGCGCTCGCCGTCACGGTCCCACCGCCGCTGAATGTCGCCGTTACGGTAGGGTTCAGCGCCGTCCCGTCGCGATCGAGCATGGTGGCCGCGACATAGGTGACTCTCTCACCCGGCGTACCCCCGGTAATGGCCCCAATGTCGAAGACGAATTCACTGGTATTGCTCTTTGCGAAGCGGTTGGAGCCGGAAATCGCCCGGCGTTCATTCTTCACCGAAGAGCCGACGTTGATAATGCCGGTGGCATTGGAGATCGTCAGGCTTTTGGTCCCCTGCAACCCGAAATTGCCGATCATATCCTGACCATCCAGACTGCCGTCTTCGAGGTCGATCACGCCGCCTGCGTCGATCAAAAAGGCGGCGGCGACCAATTCTCTGAACACCTCGAGTCCCACCACGTTCTCAGGACCGGCATTGCCTTGATGACTTTCGTAGAGGCCGCTTTGATCCACCTGGTTATGATGAGGTTCATCGTCGACATCGTATTCCCCGACGGTGTTGAATGCTGCGTGGACGATCCCCGCCGGGATCACAATAACGCAAAAAGTGATTAGCAAAAACGGTTTGGTAGACATGAAACACCTCCATCAAAGTTTGGGAGCTCGAATCCAGTTCAGGGGTCGCGCAATGTTGTCGACCCTTGTCCGTCCTTCAGAACTCATTACGACCTCCAGTCGAGTGTACCACGAGGGACATCACGAAGCAACAGGCATCAACTGTATCTATCGCTTGCGGCGCAAGTATTCATCCGTGGTTAATGCATCTGACGTCCAGGCGTTGATTCTCAGAATGTCAGCCGCGGTCTCAGGTCTCAATGGCGATTTGGCGTTGGCCTCCGCATTGAGGGCGTGCCCCTGGGCTAGAGATTCCGCCACACGAGGGCACTTTCTCTGTCACTTATGCGTTGGTTGAGGTCTGTTGTCGACATGATGATCCGTCCGTGAAACCTGTCACAAGGAAGTGTCGTTCGCTGACCTTTTCTATTGCGAATTCAAGTCCTAATTCTCGGAACTGTGACCTGACTTCATCTAATGAGAATGCAGCAAGAAGTGAGTTATAGAAGTCCGTTTTAAAGATTTCCGGCTCATGTGCGGAAACAGATTCAACAATCGCTTTGGCCGCGTCTTCACTCCTCGGCCGGAAAAGATCCATTACACATATGGCAGTGTGTCTTTGGGACAAATGCTTGAGTTCCTGCCAGAATACTGTTGGATTCGGCAAATGATGAAGGAAATCTTTCGATACTATCGTATCAAAGTCATCTTCTTCCAATGAAAGGCCAGGCAATCTGGCTTTGACAACCGTTACCTGATCCTGAAGATTAGCATCAACGACAGCTTGCTGGGCAACTCTCACCATTGCTGCCGATGCGTCAATAGCAGTGACGCGGACGGATGGCTTCATGCGTACGAGGCGAATACAGATATCCGCTGGCCCACAACCAAGATCCAATACATGCTTCATGTTAGATGGGTACTCGGCAACAAGCCGATCTACAAAAAGCTGATTTGACGAAGAAAAATCTGCTTCAGCATATGCAAGGACTTGTTCTTCATCATCCATAAATTCTGGTTCAAGAACTCTCTTCATGTTCATCCTCTGAAGATCAACCCTGACTCCCGTCCAGGGGTTATATGACGCACGGCCCTTTACCAGCAGCGCCACCATCCACCAAAGAAGGAGGCACTGAAAATACCAACGCTCCGCAGACCCAAGTTGAGATTACCTTATCTCCGGAATAGAACGCCTGTTGAGCAACAAGGTGGCCCAATTCCCAAGGGACAAACTTGAGTCCTTTCCTCAGGAATGCTCTACTGAAACTGAGCCGCTCTCCACGCAGGGTGAACACACGGAGGCCAACAATGCGTTTCCCCAGGGATGCGGCCCATTTCGAGCCTTCCATCATGCTGAAGTAGAGAGTGACTGGCAAAGTCATCGATAGAAAACCAATGGCCGGTGCTGTCCATGGATTGGAGACTCCACGTGGGCTTCCTCCGGACAGAAGCAGAGTCACCCCAAACAACAACCCTGCCCATAACGCAATTGTCAGCCAATCAAGGGCAAAGGCAATAAGACGCCGAAAACCAGTTCCTTGGGACTTCCTCACTTAGGGACCGGCAAGAAACATGCGACGACAATCAACACGGTGCGGACGATGGCATGAAAGGACCCGATCCAGTGGCGGATGATCCAAGCAAGAATCATCCAGGGAACGCCAAAGATGATTCCTAGGGTCAGGGGCGACGCTGCACGAAGGTAGAGCGACCGCCCAAAAGAGGCTGGCCGCTATAACGCTCTTGAAGAGCAAAGCGTCCAGTTCATTACCCCGCGCCATCATATTTTCGTGGACAAAGCGGCCGACCAGCAGCCCCAAAAGAAATACCATGCCAACGCAGATGAACATCGCCATCGGGGCGAACCTGGCCGGGAAGACGGCCCCGAACGCTCCCGCGACTGCCCAACGAATGGCACCGGCAATGGGACTTGCGATGCGGCGTTCTCGAGCGAAATCAAGGCGCAGTTCCGTAAGGCTGAGATTCGATGTCATGACTTCAAGCTGAATAGAATGTCCTTTTTCTTGTCAGGGACGTTGGAGGTTTTTAACTTTGATATGACGGAATTCAATGACATCACCATGGCCACAGAAGGCAAAGTGGCCCTTGGAACGCAACAAGCCCGGATGTGCGCGTTTATCCATGGTTTCGGGCGTGCTTTCCTCTTTAATATCAGCATCTACAATGACGTAGCCGTTTAGGTTGACGATGATGTGATTGCCCATGGCAATCACCTCCTCGACGTTCCATTCGCCGACTGGCTTCAAATGCCCTGTCTTGGCCGGGACCACGCCGTAGATGGAGCCATGATACTGATAGGGTTTGAGCTTTTCGTACTTCTCTGCCGTGTCATCCAGGATCTGAAGTTCCATGGCCTCATAGGCGGCATGGGAGGGAAATCCCGTACGGATCCCCAAGCCGTTATTACCGCCAGGCGGAAGCTTGAATTCAAAATGGAAGACAAAGTTGTCGAATTCATCCACGGTGTAGAGATTCCCCCCGGGCTTACAGACAAGTGCCCCGTTCTGGGCCACATAGCCCTGAGTATCCCCTTTCCAGCCGGTGAGGTCTTCACCGTTAAATAACCTGCGGAATTCTTCGGGCCGATGGATTTCCCGGATAAAGATGTTACGAAAGTGAATCGGATCGCCATGGCATTGGAGCTCGATAGGTCCCCGAGAGAAGATGGGTTGGCCGCGGTCCCAGTAGTTTTCCAAGAGGACGTCATTAACCACCAATTGGTTGTTGAGATGCACAGAAACTCTTTCACCCACCATTTTGATACGGAAGGTGTTCCATTGACCGATAGGCCTGTCCGCAATAACCGAGGGCTTGCTCGCGTTCTTTTTATTGTTATAGAGTCCCCCGGAGCCGACCTTGTGGAATTCCGGATCCCAGATCTGGACTTGCGGGCTGCCGCGCAGATAGATGCCACTGTCACCATTGGGAGAGATGAGCTTCCAATCCACCAGCAATTCGAAATCACCATAGTTGCGATCCGTACTGAGGCTGAAGCCCCCGCCGTCGAATACGAGAACGCCATTCTGGACCTGCCAATGTCGCCGCATGCGTTCGTTGGCCTCGGCTTGGCGTTGGGCATATTCCTCATCGCTGAGCTGTTTCCGCTTGATGGGATTGTCATGGGATTTCAAGACACCTTGCCAGCCCAAGAGATCTTTACCCTGAAATAAAGCACGAAAGCCTTCCGGTGGGACATTCAGCGCCGGTGCTGCATTTTGTGCCGCAAAAGCCCGTGACTGACCAAGTGAAGAGGCTACAAGGACAATGAGACATGCGGTAAACGTTTTTATGTAACCCATAGGGTATACTCCTAACAATTGTTCTTATTACGCCGGCGGATTCAACTCACAAGTGCAACAAATGAGTCGTTTTCATTATGCCGCTAGTTTGCTTAGTTGGAAGTATATTTCCGTTGGTGTGGCATAGTCAAGTAACTTCCTTGGTCGTGTATTTAATCTACCCATAATGTACTCTAATGTGGAACTTGTCATGGGAGGGAACGGTAATTTCTTCGGAAGGTACTGACGGATAAGGCCATTCGTGTTTTCATTCAGCCCTCGCTCCCAGGAGTGGTATGGTTTGGCAAAATAGCAACCACAGTTCAGTTGCCTGGAGATCTCCCGATGGCCATTGAATTCACGGCCATTGTCAAAGGTAATTGTCTGCACATATTGCTTGAAAGGCAGTAAGAGACAAATGATTTCCGCAGTCACTTCAGGGGCTGTCTTGTGGTCAACAAAACCGATCAACGTCATCTTCGAAACCCGGTCCACCAGAGTGACAAGGTAGCCGCTTCCTGCTGAGCCGACGACCAGGTCTGCTTCCCAGTCGCCAAGACGTTCCTTCTGGTCAACGATCTTAGGTCGGTCGTCTATGTCCTTACGGTTAGGGATCTTACCGCGATAGTCATGCTTGCCGTAGCGTTTCCGGTATTTATCCTTGCTTGCGGTTCTCAACTGCTTGTAGAGCGTTCCGCCGGTGCGCTTGTCTTCCCAGATATACAAATAAATGGCTTCATGGCTCACAACCTGACCGGTGTAATGACTGTCCAATCGCATAGAATTTGAAATCTGTTCAGGACTCCATTGGAGAGCCAATTTTTCCTGGATGTAGGCCAGAGTCGGTTCGCTCATTTTTAACGCCTTACGCTTAAGTGCCTGCCTCTCCATGGCCTTTCTGTGCGCCTGTTTTGGGCGGTAGCCTCGTTCTCCAGAATTCCGAATGATTTCCCGCTCAATGGTAGATCGATTTCGATCAAGGGCAGTAGCAATTTGTGACACTGATTTTCCTTCTTTCCTAAACGCATAGATTTCGATACGCTCTTCCTCGGTGAGCTGGTGGTACGACTTACTCATAAATGCTCCTTCAAATGAGTGTTGATTGACGACGTGGGTAAGTCTACCCGCTCGCCACTCTTTTTTGGAACTC
>JADFMM010000346.1 GCA_022563885.1 Planctomycetota bacterium
TGCCCCGTCATATCTTCGAGATGCAACAAGCACCTGTGCATCTTTAAGCCGAGCTTTTGCGATTTTCTTGATTTCTTTTTTTTCAAGCATTGCGTTTTGTTATTTCTCGTTGCAAATAACAAGTTATTATATGCTTTTCCTGCCAATACACACGGGACGAACTCACATCTTCCTCTTTTCGACCAAAGACGGCGAAAATGGTGGGCTTGCTAACCTGGCAACATGCAGATATGAGTATTGGCGGGACAATTCGATAGTTCCGAAGCGACAGGTCAATGCCGACTTTGTAGGTTCAATCGCGAGCATGGGCGCCGCGCGACCTAAGCATATTCTCGGTGGGCAATCTGATCCCTTGAGCACTTTCCTTTTCCTCATTCCTCTGACGGTGAAGCCGACCATCGCGGACCCACAGAGTCCGAACTGGATGCGACCTCAACTGAGACGCCAGAGTAGCGGCATATTGAAGATCCCGCAAGAGGATGATATAACTCGTGAAAGCAATCAACTACCGAACCAATCCAATACCTTTCGAATGCTGTAACCTATCCCAAATCCTATCAGGGCGGCGGTGCCTGTGGCAACAAACCGGAAATGGTTTCGATCAATTCCTCACGCAGGTTCGGAGAGTACCCGACGTGACGATCACGCACGATGCCGTCTGTATCGATGATGATCAGCGTGGGGAACGCTTGCACGCCGTACTTTTCCGGAAGGCCTGCGGCTTTCAAGGTCGCGTAGTTGAGCTTCAGTGATGTGGCCACGAAACGGGCATCCGCTTCTTTGCGGTCGGTATTCATGCCCAGCACCACAACGGGCTGGTCACGAAAGTGTTCCGTCACCTCCATGATCTGTGGCATCGCCTTGATACACCAGCCGCAACCGCGATACCAGAAATCGAGCACAATCACCTTGCCACGGTGACCGGCAAGCGAATGTTTCTTGCCGTTGAGATCGGTTGTGGTCCAATCCGCGGCGGGCCTGTTGAGGACCCACGACTCACTCTTACCGACCGGCGTGAGTGTTGCCAACAGCCAGACACTGGCGGTCTGGCCCTCGAACACGCGGAACCGGTCCGGTTCCGGCAAGCTGCCCGCCGTCCCTTCACCGAAGCCCAGTGTCAAGACGTGCTCTCTCCCGTCAATGACCGGACGGAACTTCGCCACGACGTCGCGCAAACGCAGCGTGTCGGCGGCCGCCTCCCGCGTGGGTGCCGAGCAGTTTGCAGTCGGCTCATACTTCAGCGGCATCCTAATCTGCTGTTGACCTGCATCCGCCAATTCAAGGAGGACCTCCAGATCAAAGCGCAGGGCATCGGTCCCACACGCCGTGGTGCCGTTGAACAGTGTGAGCACACCGATGGGAAACGCTTCCCCTATGATGCAGGGAAAGGGCCTGCCCGCAAACGAGAGGCGGGTCGTCCTGTCTCCTTTGCCGAGGGTGACTTGATCGGGTTTCAGTAGTTCGTAGGTCGTTGTTTCGTCCCCCCGAAAGTTCAGGAATCGACCCGCGGCCGTGCCAACCTGAGTTGACGCCGTGGCGGGTGCCAACGCAACAGAGACCGTTGCTGTGACCGTGAGCAGTGTCATAGCCGTTATAAACGCTTTCATGTGCTGTTCTCCTTTCCTAACGCACGATATTTTCGTTCTCGATAGGGCACCCCACAGACAAGGGGGCCCGCGAACAGGCGCACATTGATTAGCGGAGTCCATCGGCGTGTAAACGAAACAGGTGTTTGGGTGGCCCAGGTGCGGCGAGATCGCCTAACAGGGTACGATACCCGCCCGCGTCTGTCGTCCACCGCTCCGGCTTGTTAGGGCTGTCTGCCATGAGCTTCGCCCTCAGGCAATACAGTTTCATTTCGTCTGACAGTGGATTCTACCATTTCCGGTAGAATCCCGACAAGGGGAATTTCTAGCTCCACGCAAGATGTTCAGTCGTTGCCTATACAGCAATACGTCAATCCGAGGGACGACCCTATACCTATAAGAATTCAAGCTTGACGTACACACATAGTGTATATACACTGCTGTTATGAAGTTCGAATGGGATGAACAGGATCGCATCCGTATCATCTCCGTACGAAAGGCGTTGCGACATGAAAGGAAAGAATACGAAAAAGAAATCCGGCACTGACTGGAAACGTCTTGAACGGATGACAGACGGGGAAATAGATATCTCGGATATCCCTCCGCTGGACGAGTCGTTCTTTAAAAATGCAGCAGTGCGAATGCCTCTTCCCAAAAAGGCTGTTTCATTGCGTCTCGACTCCGACCTGTTAGATTGGTTTAAGGAACAAGGCAAGGGCTATCAAACTAGAATCAATGCCATTTTACGCGTATATATGCAAGCGATGAAATCACGCTAGATCTGGTAATGCCAAGATCCTGGTCCAGTCGATACCGGCACGTTTCGAATGATAATCACAGGCCGAGTCAAAAACTTGTGTGTCTTGCTGGCGACTCTCTTGCTGTCGCACGTGGCGTATGGACAAACGCGTGCGCCGGGACTTGTGGCCGCCTACTTGGATGGAGTGAGGGAAGTCATCGCGGTCGTCGCTACGCCTCATTTCTCGCTTGAAAGAGATGAGTCAATCCACCCCCAGATTACCCCTGCGTTTTCCGTTAAGTGGCGTGGCTTTATTGAAATTCTGCTTCCTGGCCGTTACCGGTTCTCGGTAGCAGGCAATGCCCCGTCCTGCCGTATCGATGGCAAGGCGGTCCTCGACCGGTGGATCGATCTCAATGCCGACCTGCATGCCATTGAGCTCGAGTACACGCGCGGCCCCGACGCGGCCCGCGTCCATTGGACGTGGGAGTCGGAATACTTTGCCATCGAACCGCTTCCCGCACGCCGTCTCTATCACGATGCTGCGGACTCGCGATTGCCCGCCCACGGAGCCGTCGAGGCGGGCAGGGCACTGGCCCTCTCGCTGGGCTGCGCGAATTGTCACGCCGGCGCCCCGGAAAGCGGCATGCCTCGCTTGGGTCCCGACCTGTCCACCATCGGCGCACGCGCGACCTCGGCGTGGCTGAATGGCTGGCTCATCGATCCAAGTCGATTCCGACCGCATGCGACGATGCCCGTCATGCTGTCTGCCGCCGAGCGGGCGGATGTGGTCGCCTATCTGTCCTCGCTTGACGGGGCATCCTTCCCGGCGATGGGATCACGGGGCGGCCCCCACGACGTTGCCAAGGGCCGCCAACACTACTGGGCCCTGGGCTGTGCCGCATGTCACGAACAGGAAGCGCTCAGACTGGGCGCCTTGGGCTCAAAGACCTCCGCTGCGGCACTCGCGCAGTACCTGTTGGATCCTAGTGTCGTGAATGCCGGGGGCACGATGCCGGACATGATGCTCACGCGTATTGAGGCGGAGCAACTGGCGTGGTTCTTGCTCCAGACCCGAGACGCACGCTTTGAAGCGCCGGCCGTCCCGGGCAACCCGCAGCAGGGAAGAGCCCTTGTTTTGCAACGGGGCTGCTTGGCGTGTCACACCCTCGACGATGCGGGACCACTCAAGAATGCGATGAACGCGCCTCCCATGGGTGGTCTCGAGGCGGGCCGCGGCTGTCTCGCCGACGAGACGCCGTTGGGCTTGCCCCGATACATGGTGACGCCGCGCCAGCGCCAGGATCTAGGCGCGTTTGTTGCCAGCCAACAGTCGAGCCCCGATCAGTACCCGGCGCCGGTCTACGCCTTTGGCCAACGGCTGGATCAGTTGCACTGCGCTGCCTGCCACACCTATCAGAACCACGGGCCGAGCGTGGCGATTTCAGAAAGGGCGCCGGACCTCTCCGAGTCGGGTGCGAAGCTGCAGGAGGGCTGGATCCGGGGTGTGCTGGAGGGGGAACACCGAATCCGCCCCTGGTTCCGCTTGCGCATGCCCCGATTCCCTGAAAGGACGGTGTCAGGTCTCGCCGAGGGATTTGCCAAGGCCCTCGGGGTCGTAGACGCCCCCGACCCGCAGCCGGCCGCCACGACGGACGCGCAGGCCGTGCACGGCTTGGACCTCATCGGCAGCGACGGGCTGGCCTGCCTCAACTGCCACGACTGGGGCGCCCACGCCTCCCTGGGCGAGCGGGGGCCCCAGCTCAAGGACGCGGCACGCCGGGTGCGTTACCCCTGGTTTCGCCGGTGGCTCCTGCAACCCAGCCGCATTCAGCCCGGCACGGCCATGCCGACGTATTTCGCAGACCTCGGCCCGGACCAGGCATCTGCGGAGATCGACAGCCTCTGGGCCGCCTTGTCGCGGGCGGAGGATCTGCCGCCGCCGGCGGGCCTCGGGGTTATCGCCGGCGTGGCCGGGAGTGAGGAGATGCCCCTGCCGCGTCACGAGGCCATCGTCATCCGCTGGTACATGCCGGAGGCGTCGCCGGCGGCGATCGCCGTGGGCATGCCGGGCGGCATTTCCTACTGTTTCGATGCGACGAGTTGCCGGCTCTTGTATGCCTGGGCGGGCGGCTTCGTGGACATGACTCCCACGCTCGCCAAGCCGGCACCCCCGGCGCGGATCGTGGGCGAGGTCTTCTACCGAAGTGACGCCCACCCCCTGGCCGAGGCCGGATCTAATCCTGAGACCTCGTTTCAGGGGTATCGCATCGTCGACGGCTATCCCCGGTTCCACTACTTCATCGACGGCGTCGAAGTCTTTGAACGCGTCATCCCGGCGGAATCGGGGGACGGGATTACGCGCGAGTTTCAACTGCACCGTGTGCGCGAGCGCATGAGTTTTCGAGCCCACACCTCGAGCGATGTGACGCTGACTGCCACGGTTGGGAAACTCGAGGCCGGCACCGTGACGCTACCGACCGGAACAGACATTCGATTCGATGTCACGGTGATGCGAAATAAGGATCTCCTCTTTGATGACTAATCCTCAACGTTGCGTGAATATCAGGGCATGCCTCCGGCCGGAACCCAAAACGAAGGGACGCGCGCCCACTCGTTTCACTCGTTCAAGGCGCCAAGACGCAAAGGACTCAATCACGTTTTCCTCAACGAAAAGATCTCTCTCACAGAGGCAGGAAGACACAGAGAGAAGAAAGAGGACAGCAACGGCGACAGCCTCTCCGCGGCCTCTGAGGTCTCCGCGAGAGACATGCTTTTGGGTTGCGGCCGAAGGCCGCACTAAGGGACTGGCAAGAAATAACTTGGACTTTTGAATGCCCAATTGCACGCCATCTTGGATCGCTTCTCAATCGCGAAATCCGCGACGTAGAACAGCTACGCCTGTGGTTTCGCTCAATCGGGCGCGACCCAATATGGGGCACACTTGGACCCCAAATTGTCCAACTTATTTCTTGCCGATCCCTAAGGGGAAAATAGCAGATCTTCTGTTAAGGCTTACCCTGGGCGTTACCTTCTGTCTTCAAGTCAATGCACAGGTCCCCCGCACATGCTACCGCGTGGCGGACGTGGCTACGCCTGAAGGTATTGCACCGGAAGTAAGTGCCGTCGATTTCACGCCGGCCGGCGACCTTGTTCTCTGTTTCCGCCGCGGTTACATCTACATTCGCGACCGTGATACGCTTCTATGGCGGCGCTTCGCCTCGGGCCTGCATACGCCGCTGGGCATCATCGCCGGAGACCGGGACGACTTCTACGTCGCCCAGTTGCCCGAACTGACCCGTGTGGCCGA
>JADFMM010000347.1 GCA_022563885.1 Planctomycetota bacterium
CTCCCGCGCCTGAAAAACCTCCACCACGCGAAAAGTGGGGACCGGTAGAAGACCCATTTGAGTCATGCCAGGATTCGTCATCATGATCGAAAGAGTGCACTCTCTCACCTGTTTTTCGGAAGGGAGATTTGTAGGCATCCTTCTTAAATATTCGTCTCAAAATAAAATATCCGAACATCAGGAATAGCCCGATAGGAAGGATCATAAAAACGAAAATGGCCAAGCATTTGCCAATGAATGTCATTTCTTTGTTATCGAGGAACTGGTGTCGTTCGGGGAGTCAAGTTCAATGACAGGCACAAGAAATGGTACATGCTAAGGTTTGTCATGTAGAGACGATTAATAGTCCGCGGCCGAAAGCACTAGATCGGCTTCGGCAATAGAAGCAACAGGAAGACAAAGCCAAAGACCGCAGTCTATGCGTGCCTCCGCGTCACGTCACACACTGCTGCTTTCGTGCCAAAAGGATCACCTCTGGGGAATAGGCATCCCCAAGTGACTCATCACTTTTTTCATGTCCTCCCAGACGCGTTTTCGATTATCGGTTGAGTAGTTGTGCAGGAGATAGGCGGGATGGTATGTGGGCATCACCTTAATTGGGGTAGCTCCTGGTGAGACCGTGAAGGACCAAAAGCGTCCCCGCAGGGCGCCGATGCCATCGGGCTTGTCGAGGAGAGTCCGTGCGGCGTGAGCACCCAGTGCCACGATGACCTCTGGCGCGATTAGGGCGATTTGCATTTTGAGATAGGGTATGCACTGGGTGATCTCTTCGGGCAGAGGATCCCGGTTGCCGGGAGGACGACACTTGAGGATGTTGGTGATGTAGACATCCTCACGGCGGAGCCCGCAGGCTTGAATGATCTTGTCCAGGAGTTGACCCGCATTCCCCACAAAGGGCCGCCCTTGCCTGTCTTCGGTCGCGCCGGGGGCTTCGCCCACAAACATGAGTCTGGCGTGGGGATTGCCTTCACCGGGCACGGCGTGTCGGCGCGTCGAACAGAGCGTGCACTCTTGGCACTGGGTGATCTGGGTGGCGAGGGCCACCAGATCTTGGGTCGGGTCTTGATTCTGCGGGGCGGGTGCTTGAGGGTTGAGGGCCGGAGACTTTGGGGATTTAAGCGAAAAACCGGTGAAGAAAGACTCCAATTCCAGGTGTTGTCGCAGTGCCTCATGCATTTGCCAGGGCCGTCCTTCAAGCGGAGAGAGTTTGACATCGAGACTTTAGCACACCTTTGCGGGCGAGTCTCGCCTAAATCCTCTGATTCCAAGGCCGCTGTTTGGAAAAACGCCTTGAATGAAATTAGAATAAATTATAAGATGAAGGGGCACATCTAATACTGATAGAGCCGCGACATGCATATAGAAACCCTACGGGTCTTTTGTGATATCGTTGAGCTTGGGAGCTTTTCCAAGACGGCGGAGAAGCATTTGCTGAGCCAGTCCGCCATTTCTCAGCAGCTCGCCCAGCTTGAGGCCATCCACAAGTGCCAGTTGGTCAGTCGTAAGAAAAGACCCATTGAACTGACGAAACCAGGAAAGCTCCTCTATCGGACGGCCCAAGAGATGCTGGAACGATATGAGCTTTTCAAGAGCGAGTTGAATGCCCTCAAGTCTAGCTCTAGCTTTCGATTGAATATCGCTGCGATCTTTAGTATTGGCATGCACGCGCTGCCGGACTACGTGAAGCGCTTCATGGTCAACTTTCCCAACATCAATGTACACATCGAGTTCCTGAATGCCGAAAAGATCTATGAGCAGGTGCTGGCAGGCGAGGTGGACGTGGGCATCGTGGCTTGCCCCAAACACGACAAGCGACTCACCGTCTATGACTTTGAGCGTGAGCCCTTGGTGTTGGCGTGCAGTCCCAAGCATCCCTTTGCGAGCGCTACCAGCGTGGATTTGCATAAGCTCCAGTTTGAACGTTTCATCGCTTTCGAACGGGCTGTGCCCAGTCGCATGTGGATTGATGGCATCTTTTCACAGTACAACCTTGTTGTTCGACCGGTGATGGAGTTTGACAACATAGAAACCATCAAGCGAGCCGTTGAGATCAATTCCGGGGTTAGCATCCTACCGAAAGCCACGTTCGTACAGGAGGTCGGTGCCGGGACGCTGTGTGCAGTGCCGTTTTCGAACGAGGCCTTCCACAGGCCGACGGGTATTATCGTGCGGAAGGGGAGGGTCTTGGCCCAAGCGGGGCGGTACCTGATTGAGCTACTGCATGAAGGGGCTGCGAAGCGATGAATAGGAGCGGGTTGACTAGGATACGGGCAGCCGCAACTAATGGCAATTGAGGCCGTGATATTTGACTTGGATGGAACCCTTACTCAGCCCTTTCTGGATTTCGACAAGATTCGGGCGGAGATGGGGTTAGCCCGCGATGCCGGACCGATTCTGGAAACACTGGAGGGTCTGCCTGAGCCCGAGCGACGCAGGTGCCTGGAACTCTTGCGGCTGCGGGAGGCGGAGGCCGTGGACAACTCCTGCCTGAATCCCGGGGCGCGTGACGCCTTGGCGACCCTCAGGGCGCAGGGGATACCCGTGGCCATCCTCACGAGAAACACGCAAGACAATGCCCGGCGCGTTCTCCGCCGGCACGATCTGACGGTGGATCTGGTGCTGGGCCGGGAAGAGGGGCCGCTGAAGCCTGATCCGCGGGGCGTGTTCACGATCTGCCGACGACTGAAAAGTGAGCCGAAAAAAACTCTGTTTGTCGGCGACTACCTTCATGATATGCTCTGTGCTGTGGCGGCCGGAGCGATTCCGGTCTTGCTGATGAGCCACAGCAACGCAGAGGCCTTTCGGCAGCATGCGTCATTTGCGATTGAGAGTCTGGGCGAGATTATGGCCATTGTAAGGGATTACGGTTAGAATTGTATAGGTGGAGATCATGTTGAAAATGGAGCTGAGAAGAGTGCTTCTGCTTGCCTTTATCGTGGTGGGTGTGGGACAGGCCAAGCCCCAGCCCTCCTGCGACTCGGTAGACAGCATTCTTGAGAAACTGAGGGCTTCGGCGCAGAGATTAACCACCTTTCAGTGTGAGATCGAGTATGTTGAAGAACAACCACTGTTGGAGTCGAGGTTGATGCGGCGGGGTCATGCTTATTACCTCCGAGAGGAGGACCAGTCTTTTCTGCGAATCAATTTCGAGACTCTGGTTCAGGATGAGCAGGCGGCAGAGATCGATCGGCAACACGTCATCTTCGATGGGGTCTGGCTGACTCGCATTGACTACGAACTCGAGTCCTTTCAAATGCGCCAGTTGGCCGAACCGAATAGACCCATGGATGCCTTTGAGTTGGCCAGTGACCATATGCCGATCATCGGATTCTCTGCAAACGAGGATTTGAGGAAGGAGTTTCGCATCCAGGTGGCGCCGGCCGCTGCCGAAAATCCGACCGGTCATGTCCTGCTCAATCTGGAGGTGTTGCCGGAGTCACGATTTAGAGAGAGCTACCAGACTTTGGAGTTCTGGATAGACCGCAAGCTGTGGCTACCCGTGAGAGTCGATGCCATCACATCGGAAGGGGACATCACGCGTATTCGCTTCTTAAAGGCGAAGGTCAACGAGAAGGTGGATAGAAGCATGTTTGAGTTCAAGCCGCCGAAAGGGTTTGGGAAGCCGGAGATCATTCCACTTCGCCCCAATTGACGCATGGAGCCGATGCCACGGTGGAGGTCCGTGAGGCATATCAGTATCCCACTTATCCCATGTTTTTGGCCCAGAAATAGCTATTTTTCTTTGACAAAACATTTTCAGGTTTGTACCCTCGCCACCACTCTATTTATTAACCCCTTGGAGGTTTGTTTGGATGCAAGAATATGAGAAACTAAAGGTGTTGGTTGCTGAGATTGAGATGGATATCAATAAGGCAGAAGGGGGAAACAAGGCGGCTGGGACGCGAGTCCGCAAGCAGATGCAGGATATCAAGCAGGCCGCTCAAGAAGTCCGCAACAAAGTCCTCGAATTGAGATCCGTTACGTAGTTTTTGCAACGATTCCACCGGAACACCACCATTCGAGGTGAACAGACCGTCTCTCTGCAGTTCGAGATAGATATGTCTTTTCGTAGATTGGCTACCCATGTTACCAGAGAGTGTCAATGCCTCCTTCCTTTCTCTTCGATCTTTCCCTTCTTAACCTTAATGCTGAGCCGATCTACGACCAAGCGACCATCAACCAGGTCAACCCCCAGCGTTTTGAAATGCAGCAACTTGACGGCATCCTTTGGCAGGATACTGAAAGGCATTTTATTCTCGGTTACAAGGAAGTGACCGACCGAGAGTTTTGGATCCGTGGGCATGTCCCGGGTCGTCCCCTGATGCCGGGCGTCATCATGATTGAGGCGGCCGCCCAGTTGATCTGCTTTTATACCAAGCATGCGCTGGGGACAAAGGGCTTTATCGGTTTTGGAGGGATCGATTCGGCCAAGTTCCGTTCAACCGTGGCACCGGGTTCCCGGCTCATTTTACTAGCACACTGCACTAAGATCACGAGTCGAAAACACATTTTTGACGTCCAGGGTGTGGTAGACGGCACCATGGTTTTTGAGGCGACGATCATGGGACTGAGGGTATAGGCTCCGGCGGGAAAGAGCCTAATGTGCAGGGGGAGTCAGGCGCCTGAGGGAATCTTCGATCATGGGCAAAGCTTGGGGGACGACTCGGGGTGACGACAAGGTGCCGGTAATATTCACCCGCATCACGGCTCCGACAACCCCCTCCGTCAGCGACTGAATGAGGCTAGGCTCGGCATAGGCCAGTCGTTTGCCCCGGGCGATGAGCTGGAGGTCTATGTTTTCATTCAACAGGTTGAGGTGTCCCCTGCCCCAGAACGCCACGGATTCGCCTGACATGTCAAGCTTGTCGATTACGAGTAGGTCTCCCTTTATGTAGCCGTCAACCAGTAGGCTGTCGAATTGGTGGTCACTCGGTTCGGTGAGTTGGAGCGCCGACAGAAGTTGAGACAGCAGCGGGGCGCGACCCACACGCATATCCGTGATGGTGAATGAGCAGCGTCCTCTCCGCGCGGTTTCGTCACCTGGGGAGAGCATCAAACTGAGCTCCGCGTTGAGGACACCCTGTGACGCCGGCTTTGTTTCTGAACGGCCCTCGGAGGGGAGTGCCATGAATTGGCCAAAGTCGCTGTGGCTAAGTCCCAGTTGCAGGCCCACCCGGGTCGTGCCATCTGCCCTGCGTTGGTGTTCTAGTCGTCCCAGGAGCCGGCCGCCGTAAAAGTCTGCCAGGATGTCGTTGGACTTCCAGGTCCTCTGAATCGGGTCGTAAGAAATCAGTGCATGCATGTTCTCCGCGGTCTTCTCTTTGATGGTCAGGCTTTGGGCGTTCATGGCGATGGAGCCCTTTGCGAGTCCCTCTTTGCTGTGGTATTGCCCTATGGCTTGAATGGACCCGGTGTAGCGGCCCTCTGTGCCGAGGGCCTTGAAGCGGCAATCTCTGGAGTGGAGGGTTATGTCATAGTTAAACTGGACGGTGCCGTCTGGGCGCTTGACGAGACGAATCTCCGCTGGATCGAGTAAGACCGATCCGGTAAGAGCGAGGTGCAGGAGACAATCGGACAGTTCATGAGGCAGGGCGAGAAGGGTCTCCCGGTCCAGAGGCCAGTTGGG
>JADFMM010000096.1 GCA_022563885.1 Planctomycetota bacterium
GCGTGACAGCGACCTGCTGTGAGTGATTACTTCGGGTACGACGGCGAAGGCAACGAGGGTCGCTACGGTAGCTGTGAGGAGGGTCCGCGGGCGGAGGTCGCTGATGTCAACGATTTCCAGTCAAGCTACTGGTCTTACCCGGATAGGGTGGCAGATACGGGTGATCCGCCCGATCTCAATATACGGCTGAACGCCGGCTACGTGGATGGGCATGTCGGGAGCTATCGGCCCCATGAGACACGCGTGATGGAGGCCTCGGAGTCGGCCGACGGCAGTGAGCCCTACTTTCCCTTTGACCAACGCCATCCTGGGCAGTTTTTCCTGCCGGAGAGGGCGTTTCGCTAAGAGGCGGCGGTGTGCTGAGCACACCCGCCAATCGTTGTCGTTGTCGTGATCGTAATCGAAACCTGGAATTGACGGATAGGGTTCTCGATTACGACAACGACAACCGCTCCGCTGATCCCGACAACGAAGGTGGGTCCCTGTGCAAAAGCGATTGTGAACCAATCCCGGTTATCTTAGGCACTCACTCCGGATCGAGTGACACCCCGAGCAAAGATTCCAAGGCAATGATCGTCTGGTGGTATTCGCTCAATGAGGCGACGTGCTGGTATTGCGTGTCGATGAGGGTGCGCTCGGCGTCGAGGACGTTGATGTAATCGGTGACGCCCTCGCGGTAGGCCTTGCGGGCCGTGTCGAAGGCGGAGCGGGCCGCGGGTAGGGTTTGATTGCGGAGCGTCGTGACGGCGTGGTGGTGGGCGCTTAGGCCGTAGTATAACTCACCCAGCCGGCTGTGGACCGCGGTCTCGGCGTCACGCTTGAGCGCTTTGGCCTTTTCCAACTCGTAGCGGGCCTGGCGTCGCCGGCCCTGATTCCGATCCGCCAGAGGCAAGGGTAGACCCAGTTCGAAGACATAGGCCTTCTCATCGGTGGCGTTGAATCGCCGCAGGCCGCCACCGATGGTCAGGTTGGGAATGGCCCGGGCCCGACTGAGATCGACGGCGGCCTCGCGCAGTGCTATTTCCGCAGACCAGCGGGCGATATCGGGATTCTCCTCAACCTGCGCGAGCAGTTCTTCCTGAGCGGGCAGGTCATGGACCTCCGTCCATTCGCCCACGCAGTCCCCGAAGCGCACGCTGCCCGAACCCCACGTGGCGGCGAGTCGTTGCTTCGATGCCCTGAGCTGCTGGACCTGTTGTTCGACCTCGATTCGTCGGACGCTGACCTGGACCAGGGCCTTATCGAGTTCCACGCCGGCCGACACGCCCTGGTCGGTGCGGTCCTTGACGATGTCATAGAGATCGGTCGCCAGCTTGGCGGCCTGCCGGGCCAGCTTGAGTTCCTCCTGGTCGGCCAGGACATGGACGAAACGACGGCCGACCTCGCCTATGACGCGAAGCCGCTCCCTCTCATAGTCCCAGGCAGAGCGCAGGTGCTCCTTTTCCGCCAGCCGGGTTCGCCGCATACGCTTGCCGCCCAACTCGATGGCCTGGCTGATACGCAGGGTGGTCATGGACCCTTCAAGACTGTCGAGCGGCGCGGTGCCACCGAAGTTTTCAACCTTGAGGCCCACCACCGGGTTGGGCCTGAGGCGACTCTGCAGGATGGCCGCTTCGCTGCCTCGAAGCTGCCAGCCATAGGCCTCCAGTTGGGGATTGTGGAGCAAGGCGAGGGCGAGGGACTTGGTTAAGGAGAGGTCACCCCGAGGTTCGATCTTGGCCGGTCTGGGGTCCTCCGGGGAGCGTGACGGCGCAAACGTGGGAATGTCGCCGCCCAGCGGCCGCGCCGCGGGCAGCTCGGCAAGGGGACGGCTTTGGGCACAGCCTTCCACAAATCCCAAGGCAAAGATACCCATCAGCAACAATGTCCCTCGCATGGTAGTGACTTCCCTAGCGCGGCCCTTGGCGTTTCCCTTCGACTCAACGTCCGCGGCGACACCGACATTTGAAGTAGCATGCATAGAATCAGCCTCTGGGACTGTCCCTTCAGCGGAGCGAGATTGCAGTGGGGTGCGGGCGAGTAGAGCGGTGATAAGCTTGCCTCGGGATCCTGAGAGCACTACACCCGGCTGCGTAGCGGGGACTGTCCCAGTTTCCGAATTAATTGTGCATGAGTACTGGGAGCAAGCCATAGCATCGCCCGCCTGGAATTCTTCTCTGTCTCCTGGCGACGCTATTCGCGGTTGATACGCTGCCTGAGCGGGGGTGCTATGCCACATTCAAAATCCTCGACCACAGTTTTATTCGGATTCCGGGACAGTCCCCGTTACGCCTGGATGGGTTCAACTTCCAAATGAACCGACGCTAATTCGCCCAGATTCCTTGGCATGGAATCTCTGAGCTGGACGCTCCACTTAAGGGACAGTCCCGGAAGCTTAGTTTACGCAAGCTATTGCTATTGTCATTTCCCGTAATAGTCGCTGTTCCTGCGATTGCGATGAGGGCATATTGAGGTCAAGCTTCGCGCACGCTGCAATCGCATGGTCGTGACATCAATCAACCCTGTTGATGCTCGACGAAGATGCCGGTGGCGTTGATGACCAGACTAGAGGGGTCGGTCCGCGGCCCTACGGTCCCTCTGATCACGACGGTCTTCAAGGGCTTCAGCCGGCCAACACGGTTTAGATCGACCGTGAGAGGTCGGGCGTCGGGACCCACGATCTGGACGGTGGCCATGTTTTGCAGGAGTTGCTCCGGCGGCACACAACAGTAGTCCCAGGGCGTGGCGCAAGGATCTCCCTCGACGAGACAGGCGTTGGTGACATCCGCGGCGACGACCGTCATCACGGCTCGGTTGACCACGAAGGGTTCCTTGCGGCCGCCAATGACCGCCCGTACCACGACTAAGTCTCCTTCCTTGGCATTGGCCTTGAGGTCGGTGATCGACCGGGCACCCTGGGGCGCTGCCGTCAGGAAGAGCGTCTCGGGGAGAGACACGCTCTGACCACCGCTATCGGCGTCGGTATCGTCGGAGTCGGCGCATCCGTTCAAGGTGAGGAGGGCAAAGGTAACTAGAACGACACAGGCCAAGAGGTTGTGACTTCTGCGTTTCATGGTTTTCTCCTATCAAAAAAGTTCTAAGCCGACTTTAGTGCCTCGGCAATGGGTTGTCTCAAACAGTTCAGCGTGGGCGGGATCGCGCCCACGACACCTAGGATCAGGCCGGCAGCCAGGCCGATGGCCAGCGTGGGGGCATCGAGCACCAGGCCGAACGCGCCCATGGAGATCTTGACGGCCACCCCTTCCAGGAGGATCAGCGCCACGGCCGAGGCCAGCAACGCTCCCGTGAGAGAGATCAAGACCGATTCCTGCATGAGACTCAGGGCCACGGCCGCGCGGGAGTACCCCAGGGACTGGAGCATACCCATCTCACGGAAGCGGGCGGCAAAGGCCGCGTAGAGGGTGTTGAGGCCGCCGAACAGGCCGCCCATGGCGATCAGGGAGGCCGTGACCCAAACCATCAGACGAATGGGTCGGTAGAAGGAGACCAACTGCCGGTAGTACTGATCCTCCCGAATGGCGATGATCTCCAGGTCGAGTCGGGTGGAGGCGAAGATGTCGACATCGGAGAAGTCGGCGCCGTCCAGGGTGAGGATGACGCAGGAGAGGCTGTCGCGCTTGGCGGCGATCTGGAGGTCGGTCAGGGGACACCAGATCTCGGCATCCATGACGGTGCCGGACGCGGCAAAGGCCCCCACGATGGTCCAGGGTCGGTTGTCGAACCAGAGGGTCTTGCCCACCTCCAGTGCCTCGGGCTGCCAGCCGATCCGCGTGGCGGCGAGTTGACCCACCATGACTTCGTCGTGCCCCCGCAGAGGTGCGCGCCCCTGGACGATGCGTAGCTGCTTGTGCACGAGGTAGGCCGTCGGCGTGACGCCGCGTATGACGGCGGAACTCGTGGAATCTTCGCCCGCCCGGGCACTGATGACCAGGCTCATATGGACCTCGGGAGAGACATAGTGCAGACCCAGCTTCGTCTTGATCCCGGGCACGCTGGCGGAGACCAGGCCGGCCACGCTGGGCGACAACTCGCTACGTTCGACACTTTCGGCGCTGCCGGCGCCCAGCAAAATGACGTTGTCCGGAGAGCCGCTGCCGATCAGACTCTTCTCCATACCCCGCACAAAGGCCACGGCGGCAATGACCAGCATGACCACCAGAAAGCTACCCAAAACGCTAAGCACCAGGCGCAGCGTCGACCGCCCCAAATTCCGAACCGCATACTCAAAAGGCAAAAGCCGCATCAAAGCCTCACTTAAGATCACAGATCGCGGATCACAGACCCACAGACTACCGACTACCGACTACAGACTGCCGATTACTGATTACTGATTACTGATCACTGTTTACTGATTACTGATTGTTTCACACTGCCCGAAAACACCGAGCAATCTCACACCGAGTCGCCTGCCAAGCCGGCACCACCCCGGCCAGGACACCCAGCGCCAGAGAGATACCCATCCCCGTCAGCAGCAACAGGGGGGTCGCCTCTATGGGGATGCTCAGACCATCGGTCGAGAGACTGAACTGGCCCCACTCGATCACCCCGGCGGCCAGCAGCGTCCCCATGCCGCCGCCGAGCAGACCCACGACGATGCCTTCGCAGAGAACCAGTCGGCCGATCAACCAGGGACTGTAGCCCAAGGTCTGCAAGATGGCGTGATCCTTGACACGGTCTTGCACACTCAGAACGATGGCGTTGCCGACCAGGGTCAGGACGGCCGCGATGCATCCCCATCCCAAGTAGCGTGTGAAGGCCACCAACTCCACCATATCGGCCGCTGCATAGGCCACAAAGGCCTTCTCCGAGCGTGTGGTCGTCGGATGCTCCGCCACGGCAAATTCGTCATCGATGGCCCGGGCAACACGATCCAGGTCAGAGGCGGCATCGACCAGGACGTTGAACTGAGTGACAATGCCCAGGTTCTTGTCGGTGGCCTGCTGCAGAAAGTCAAGATGGACATAGGCGACGTTCTTGTCCTGGACCTCCTCCGAACGCAGAATGCCGGCCACATAGGCCGTGACGCCCGCCGCGTCGAATCGGTCCCCCACCTTCAGTCCTCTTCTTGCGGCCAGGGTCTCCCCCAGCAGTGCGGCGTCCGAGCGGTGGCGCCACAGCTCAAATGAGCCATCGACCAGGTGGAGTTCTTCCTGCCGCACCGCGAGAAACGCATCCAGCGGCACGCCGCGAAAGGTCACCACATCGAGACTGGTCCGACAGTTGTTGACCACGATCTTCATGGGGATCACCGCCCGAACCCCGTCGATGCCTTGAATCTTCGATTGATAGTACTCGGGCAGTTGACTGGTGAAAGGACAAAACCGGTCCTTGCGGTAGACCACCAGGGTCGTGTCATCCGCGTTCTGCTGCGTCGCTGCTGAGACGCCGGCCTGCATGGCCTGGATGGTGACGAAGAGAAACATGGCCGTGATGACCCCACCGAGGGTCAACATGCTGCGCACGCGATGCCGCAGCAACTGTCGCAGGACCAGCGGTATAAACTTGGGCGCAATCATGGTGTCACCTCGTCGTCCAGCGCGCTGCCAGAGGAGGCGGCCCGCCCGTCCATCAGCTTACCTTTGTCCAGGTGGAGTGTCTGGTCGGCATAGTCCGCCGTCTTGGGGTCATGCGTCACCATGATCAGGGTCTTCTTCAATACTCTGTTGAGTTGCTGCAAGAGCGCCATGATGGCCGAGGCGGAGTCGCGATCCAGGTCACCGGTCGGCTCGTCCGCCACCACGACCTTGGGATCGGCCACGATGGCCCGGGCGATGGCCACCCGCTGCTCCTGGCCGCCGCTGAGTTGTCGGGGGTAGTGACTATGCCGGTCCGCCAGGTCCACCAGATCCAGGGCCCCGGCGACGCGCCGGTGTCTCTCCTTGCGAGACATGCTGTGCAGAAGCAAGGGCAGTTCCACATTTTCGTAGGCGGTCAGCACCGGGACCAGGTTGTAGAGCTGAAAGATGTAGCCGATGGTCTGCGAACGCCAGGCGGCCAGTTTCCCGCGCGACAGGCCGCTGAGGTCCAGACCGTCGACACGCAAGGTACCGGAACTGGGGCTATCGATGCCGGCGATCAGGTTCAGGAGCGTGGTCTTGCCGCTGCCGGAGGGGCCCATCAGGGCCAGAAAGTGTCCCGAGGGGATCTCCAGGTCCAAGCCGTCGAGCGGACGAATGACATTGTCCCCCTTGTGATACTCTTTTGTCACTTTTTCACATTGAATCATTCGAACTCGACCTCGATTCTGCCGTCAGGATAGTCGCTATCCCTCAAGCTCTCCCGCGACGCGGACCCGCTGCCCCTCTTTCAATGCATCCGGAGGATCGGCAATGAGGACGTCACCGGGATTGATTCCGCTGACGACTTCTATCCAACCCGCCTGCCTTTTCGTGCCCAGCGTGATCGAACGCCGAGTCGCACGGTGGGTCGCTGTCACCAGCCACACCGTCGCGCTCGTCCCGGCCCGCTCTCTCAGCAATCGTTCGGGAACGAAGGCACGGAGGGCGCTTTCGCCGCCGGTGTCCGTTGGCCCGCCGGCGAGAAAACGCACCCGAGCCAACATCTCCGGTTTGAGCTGCGGTATGGGATCCCGGATCGCCACCTTGACTTGCAGCGTATTCTTCTGGATGTCTGCCTCGTGCACGATGCGGGTCACATGGCCCGCGAAGCGGGTATCGGGCAACACGTCCACGGTCACTTCCGCCTGCTGGCCGATCCCCACCTGGGCCGCGTCGGCCAAAGGGACATCCACCCGGACCTGGAGTTTGTTGGGATCGTAGAGATGCATCGCATTGGCGGACAGCTTGCTGTCCATGTCGAGCATCAGCTTACTGCCGGGCACGGCCAGGCGGGTCATCACCACGCCCGCCACCGGCGAACGGACCTCCATGCGATCCAGTCGCAGTTGTGCCTGGGCCACCTCAACCTGCGCCTGTACGATCTGGGCCTGCATGGTTTCCACCTCGGCTGTCGCCACCTCGAGGGCCCGGCGCTCGGCGATGCGAAGTCGTCGATGCGCCCGAGCGGCGACGAGATTGGCCTGCGCCTCCACGACACGGGCGTCGAGAATGCCCTTATTCTGCTCGGTCATCTCCAGCGTAGCGCGCTGGGCGTCCCGACGCAGGGCGGCCTGAACGACCTGGCTCCGTGACGCCGCATCGGGACCGAGGGCCTCCAGACGCCGGTGATGGTCCAGCAGTTCGGCCAGCTTCGCTTCTTGCACCGCGATTTCGGCATCAAGCTGGGCCCGCTCGGCCGTCGTCTGTTCCAGCACGGCTTGGCCGGCTGCCACGGCCCGGTCTCGCTCAATCGGATGGTCCCAGTCCGACCGAGCGGCTCTCAGGACGGCCTCTGCCAGGCTGAGTTTGGCCCGCCTGTCGGCCAGTCGGGCCTGGGCCGCTTCCAGGGCCAGCCGGGCGTCGTCGCTGATCATCCGCACCACGATCTGCCCCGCTTGCACACGCTCACCCTCCAGGACCAGGACCTCCTCGACCACACCGGGGCTGAGGGCCGGCACGTAAATCGGAAAGGGATCGGCCTCTACCCAGCCCGGCGCCTGGACGGTGACAGAACCGCTGGCGCCGGCCACCCGCTTGGTCACCACACGAACGATTTGAACATCCACTGCGGGACTGAGCGAGTGCCTGGCGGCAAAACCCAGCAGGGCCAGAGCCACCACCACAATCGTCACGGGTAGCACGGTACGACTAAACCACTTGCGGGAGGGCAGGGGGATGCTCTCACGCGTATTGCTGGGACGGATACTCAGACCTTGCAAGTCTGCTATCTTGCTCATCTCACACCAACGTCGAATCACGTAGAAATCAGGTGTCCCGTTCCCAAGAGAATTCAAATTGCGAACGGGGTTATCGAATGATTAGCGGCCAAACGCTTGCGCATGTTGAACCCGCAGCGCGCAGGGCCACACAGAGAGGAGAAAGATCAGCAGGAAGGGGGTCGCAGGATCCGCGACACCCAATCGGAGGGGTGGACTGTCTCGGAAAGGTATTGGTGGGAAGCAAGCAGTAAGAGGGATGTTATGGGAACAAGGGACGCATCAGTCGCACTTGCAACCGTGGTCACGCAATAATAGAGACACTGACACTCCCCAGCGGGTTGTTCACTGTCCTGCGTGGTCTTACCCTCGGAACCGGCACCGCGTGGAACACTGCCAAAGGTTATGTCACAGCAGCAGCCGGCCTCTTGGGCATCCGATGGGGATGAATGGGCACATGGGTCCTGGGAGAGAAAGGGGCATTCCTTAGCCAACATCAACCGACTCGGGGTCGCGACCATCGCCAGGACCGTCATCAGACTCAACCAGGATGTGTGTTTATGCCTCATCTTCCAGTATCCACGAGTGCTATCGACCGGATGTTCGAACTATCGTACCGGAAAATGAGTGCAGGTAGCAAGATTAAGTATTTAGTACTTCAAGACCTTCACTCGCCGCTTGAATTCCGCCAGGGTGATCTTCCCCTGAGCGAAGTCATCGACATCGGATTTCAGAACGTGCAGCGTCAGGGTATTGGCCGCCGGCGGGGGCAATGTTCTCGCGCCGACAAGTCTGCGAGTCCTGTCGAGAACCGATCGGGCTCGCCGATTGGCGCTGCTCGGTTGCGCCTCTAGGGGTTGCGTAGTGGTCACACCCCAACCGCCTCCGATTTCCCCCCCGGCGGCTCCATACCCCCCACCACCTCCGCCATATCCACCACCGTACATCGACTCGTCCATCATCATCGTGCCACCCCCTCCGTACATCGCAAAGCCACGTGCAGCCATGGCCGGATCTTTCTTGAGCACGCGGATGGTGATCGTCTCCGGCGCCCCGAGGAAGCGAATATTGGCGGCATGTTTGAGAGTGGGAATGATCCTGGCCGCGAGTTCGTCGGCGCTAAGCTGCGTCCTGGGTGGCACAGGTTGCGCTGCTGAGCCCTTGGGTGTCAGCATCGCCCTGCGGGCGGATTGCCAAATGGGATCCACATGGGTGGCATCTGCAGAGGGCGGCGCCTGGTCGGGTTCCGGCATCGACGCCATATCGAACTCGGCCTCCAGAAAGAAAAGCACGCCGTGACCCTGCAGATAGAGCGCCTCAAATGAGGGACGCTGGGCCTTAAAGAAGTCCCCAAAGTCGGAGAAGACGACGCCGCCCCTGTCGGGCCGATCCGCCGCCGTCTCCTGCTTGAGGATGTGCAGCATGACACGCAGGTCTTCCGAGGTGGCGGCGAACTGATCGGATCGTACCTCCCGAGTGGGAATCACCATGACCTGGGACTCCCGCCGCGTCGTCGTCGCTGGGGCCCCGAACTGTCTGGCTTGTTGATACCGGGATTCGGTGTTCCTGGTGCCCACTGAGTAAAATCGAGACTGACTAGACACTGGATCCGCTGGCGTCGCCAGGAAGGTTCGGGGTCGCAATTGAGGCGTCGCCTCCGTGCTATTCGGTGTTCCTACAGGTTGGTCGACGCCCAACTGCGGAGTGCCTGCCGGGGGAGTGATCGGCGGCAGAGTACGCCTGGTGGGACGCACGGGCACCGTCTCCTGGGCAAGCGCCGAGGCGGCAAACTGAGAACATACAATCACCGCGAAGATGCAGCACGCTCGTCTCAAAAACTCAATGTAGCTCATGACTGGCTCCTTAACACATTGGCACTCAATTTCGTTAATTCGTTTTCCTATCCGCCGGTTCCACGGTGCGAGCCGCCAGCAGTTGCAGACCGCCGCCCCATGCGACCCGGTCCCGCTGCCGATTGGTCTCGATCTGCTCCAGGGCAAACGCCACCCGCCGGCGATCACGCTCCCGAGCCGCCTCGATGAGCAGGATGAGTTGCGTCATCCGTTGATCGGTGATCGACCGGGAGGCAGCCAAAGTGCGGGTCGCGAAATCACCCATGTCCTGATGCAATTGCTGTAAAATCTCCGTTCTCAATTGGTCGCATTTGGCCTGCAGCGTGGCATGCCACTGGACACCGATTGGTTCGATGACGTCCTGGCGCAGGGAGGCCTCCAGTTCCAAACGCAGTCCCTCGACATCTAGCGTCGGGGGGACAGAGAATCGTCCCAGTGCGAAACCGAGCGTCAGGACGACCAACACCACGGCTGCCACTCGACTCAGGGATCCCAAGCGAAGCGCCCAAGGCGATCGCCCGACTTCACCCGGGCGGGCCTGGGCCTGCAAGGCCTCCACATCCTCGGCATGGGCCTGGACCCAGGATCCAAAGTCGGGGGCCGCCATCTCTCCGGGTTTGGCGAGCCGAAGTCTTTCTTCTAAGTGTTCGTCTCCATCCGATCGTGTCATCGTCGTTCACCTCTTTCTTGAATCCTTGTCGTTCATATGCTCCTTAAGCCGTTGCTTGGCCCGAAAGAGCCGCCCTTTCACCGCATGGATGGAGATCCCCAGGGACTGCTGCAACTGCTCATAGCTCATCTCGTCGAAATAGCGGAGCACCACGATCTCACGATCCATCTCGGGCAAGCGCGAGATCGCCTGTCTCACCGATTCCCCCTCATCGCCACAATCCGGCGCCACCGGCTCATCGATCTCTTCCAGGGAGACCCCGTTGCCCTTACGCCGTCGGAGCGTGTCGATGGCCAGGTTCCGGCAGATCGTGGCGAGCCACCCGGCAAATCGCTCCGGCCGCCTCAAATGCACCAGCTTGCGGCAAACCACCGCAAAGGTCTCCTGGGCGATATCGTGGGCCTGTTCCCGGTCGAACAGAACGGAATAGGCCACCCAGGCCATCGACTGGTAGTAACGGTTGTACAGACGGCCCAGGCTCTCGACGTCGCCCGACCGTGCTGCCTCAACCAATTCTGTGTCCGTCTGATTGTTCAACGGCGTCCCGTATTCAGGCTCTTTCCCAAGCCAGGGCCTTTTCTCTTGCGTCCATGATAGGCGACGGACTGCGAGAAGGAAATGTGCGCGGAAATATGGGTGATTTTTCGCTCCGCGTCATCCAGCGAGGTTACTCCCCTAATCGTGCTCGTACTCAGCGAAGCGGCACTCGTACTCGGTTTTTTTTGGCCACAGTTCAATTCTGGGTGACACGGCTCGACGTTAGGAGTCGCATTCGTACTCGTAATCGGCTTATCGGCGTTCTCGATTACGAGTACCGCTTCGCTGAGCACGAGCACGAAAACAGATCAGACGGACTGTTACCCATCTGCACGCTCTCGTGAACCAGGCCCTTTTTTTGGACGCGGTTTCGACTACGAGTACGGTTACGAGGGTCCATCGCACACCAGTGTTGCCTCTCCCTGCTCGCTCAAGATCAAGAAAGGATGAGGACTCCCTGGATCTTTCGATCAACAGGTGCTATATCCTTCTGGCGGCTCATACGACCGCCAAGATCGACGATCATTGGGAGTTCTATTGCGTGGGGCGTAATGTCACGAAGAAAAGGCGCTTCTCTCCACACGCCGCCAATGGCTGCGACTACGAGTGGCCTGGACCGAAAGATCAAGGGGGGAGTGACATTCCGAGTGGACGGGGGCGACCCGTTGGGACTGATTGATGAAACCCTCAACAAACGCCGGGGCGGATTCAGCACCCGGTATCCCGCGCAATACCGCGTCGAGGCCCCATCCCTGGCCCTATGGCTGATCCGCAGGACGCGTTGACAACAGGCCTCCTGGATGGATGGAATGGGATACCTTTCGATTCGGGGCAAGCCAAGTCCGGGTTGAATTCCACCGCTCCCAGGAGTATAGTCTCCCCTTCCACGGGACGTCAGGCGTCATGCCACCCCGACATAGCCGAGAAGCAGAAACCACAGTCCAGGGAGCGGGATGACCCAGGAAGATCACACAGACGGACAGGCCTACCGCGTCGGAGACGCCGCATTTCGAGCCGCCGGGGGCCTTGAGGGCATTCGTCGTCTGATCGACTGCTTCTACCAGCTCATGGACGAGCGACCGGAAACGGAGACGATTCGACGCATGCACGCCGACGACCTCACCGAATCGAGGGAAAAGTTGACCCTGTTTCTGTGCGGCTATTTGAATGGTCCGGAGTTGTTTGACCAGAAGTATGGCCCCGTTCGCCTGCCCGCGGCCCATCGGCATCTGGCCATCGGGACCCAGGAACGCCACGCCTGGCTCGCCTGTATGAAGGCCGCTATCGACAGCCAACCTTACCAAGAGACATTCAAAGAACACTTTTTTCGACGTCTGTGTGTCACGGCCGATCGAGTGCGAAACAGGCCATGAAACACGCGTCCCGCTGTCGTTCCCTTAGCACGTATGTCCTCCGTATTGCCATAGATCACAGCCCTGCGAGATTGACTGGAATTTACCGGAGTTCTCATATATGCTCTGCTGATTCCTGAGTCAATTCAGGGACCGGCAAGAAAGGGAAAATGAGTCAAACACTAAACAAGTACAGCTCGCAGCTCACCCAACAGCGTTCGCAGGTCGGATCCCAGGCCATGCTCTATGGCATCGGCCTGACGGACGATGACATGGCCAAGGCCCAAGTCGGTATTACCAGCACTGGCTGGGAGGGCAACACCTGCAACATGCACCTCAACGATCTGGCCCGGAAGGCAAAGGAAAGTGTACAGGCCGCGGGGTTGGTGGGGCTGGTGTTTCACACCATCGGCGTGAGCGACGGCATCGCCATGGGTACGGCGGGCATGAAGTATTCCCTCCCCTCGCGCGACCTCATCGCCGACTCCATTGAGACCGTCATGCGGGCCCAATGGTACGACGCCAATATCTCGGTGGTCGGATGCGACAAGAACATGCCGGGCTCGGTCATGGCCATGGGACGCGTGAACCGGCCCAGCATCATGCTCTACGGCGGCACCATCAAACCCGGGTTCTACGACGGAAAAAAACTGGACATCGTCTCCGCGTTCGAGGCCTACGGTGAATTCGTGGCCGGCAAGACGGACGCAACGGCGCTGAAGAACGTCATCAAGCACGCCTGTCCGGGGGCGGGGGCCTGTGGCGGTATGTATACGGCCAACACCATGGCCTCCGCCATCGAGACACTCGGCATGAGCCTGCCCTATAACGCCTCCAATCCGGCCACCTCCGCGGAAAAAATCGGCGAGTGTCAGGAGATCGGCAAGGCGATTCTCAATCTCCTGGAGCAGGACATCAAACCGCGGGACATCATGACCCGCCAGGCCTTTCGAAACGCGATCACCATCACCATCGCCCTGGGAGGCTCGACGAATGCGGTCCTTCATCTGATCGCGATGGGCAAATCGGTCGACGTGGAACTGACCCTGGATGACTTTCAGGAGATCAGCGACAACACACCCTACCTGGCGGATCTCAAGCCCAGCGGTCAATACGTCATGGAAGAGCTTCACCAGGTCGGCGGGGTGCCGGCCGTCCAGCGGTTGCTGCTGAAAGAGAAACTCTTGGACGGCTCCTGCCTGACGGTCACGGGCGAGACCCTGGCGGAGAACATCGAGTCGCTACCCGATCTCAGCGCGGGCCAATCCGTCATCTTTCCCGCGGGAACGCCCATCAAGAAGACCGGGCACATTCAGATCCTCCGTGGCAATCTGGCCCGCGAAGGGGCCGTGGCCAAGATCACCGGCAAGGAGGGAGAGTTTTTCGAAGGGCCCGCCAAAATCTTTGATACCGAGGAGGACTGCCTGAAGTCCATTGAAGCAGGCGCCATCGTTGCCGGCGATATCGCCGTGATCCGCTATGAGGGGCCAAGGGGTGGACCCGGCATGCGGGAGATGCTGTCTGTCACCGGTGCGCTCATAGGCGCCGGGTTGGGAAAATCAGTGGCTCTGATTACGGACGGCCGTTTCTCTGGCGGGACGCACGGTTTCGTGGTCGGCCACATCACGCCCGAAGCCCAGATGGGAGGGGCGATCGCCCTTCTCCGTGATGGCGACACCATCACCATCGATGCCAAGCACAACACGCTGGACGTCAAGCTCTCCGATCAGGAACTCGAGCGGCGCGCGGCCCAGTGGAGCGCCCCCCCACTGAAGGTCCAGAGCGGTTGTCTGTACAAGTATGCAAAGTTGGTTTCCTCCGCATCCCAGGGTTGTGTTACGGATCAGTAAGGAGGTGCGTGTCAGTGCAAAAAGAGAGATCAATGCGTAAAGAGAAAGACGCCTTGGGAGAGGTCTTGGTCCCCCAAGACAAATACTATGGCGCGCAGACCCAACGGGCCTATGACAACTTCCGAATCGGCAGCGAACGCCTGCCCTCTGAGTTTATCCGCGCCCATGCTATCGTGAAGAAAGCGGCCGCCCGTGTGAATCTCGCATTAGGGTCGCTGGATGCGAAACTGGCCACTGCCATCCAACAGGCCGCTGACGAGGTGATCGACGGCAAGTTGGATGACCACTTCCCCTTGGTCATCTGGCAGAGTGGCAGCGGCACACAGTCAAACATGAATGTCAACGAGGTCATTGCCAATCGCGCCATCGAGATCCTGGGCGGCGAGATGGGGACCAAGTCACCGGTTCATCCCAATGATCATGTCAACATGGCCCAGTCTACCAATGACACCATACCGACCTCCATTCACATTGCAGCGTTCGTTGCCATCAAGGAACGGCTCTTTCCCGCGCTCGATCGCCTGACAGACGCCATCGCCACCAAATCAGAGGCATTCAAAGACATCGTCAAGATCGGACGTACCCACCTGCAGGATGCGACGCCGCTCACGCTAGGCCAAGAATTCTCCGGGTATGCGGCACAACTGCGGCAGGCACGGAAAGTCATTGAAAACTCGTTGGATCACCTTGCTGAACTCTGCGTGGGTGGGACGGCCGTTGGGACCGGCATCAATACCAAAGAGGCCTATGCCGTCATGATGGCCGAAGAGATCAGTCGCATCACCGGGCATGCCTTTCGATCCGCCGAAAACAAGTTTGCCGCCATGGCCGCCCACGACGCCGTGGTTGCGACTTCCGGTGCGTTGAAAACCTTAGCCGCGGCTTTGATGAAGATCGCCAATGACTTCCGCTGGCTCGGCAGCGGACCGCGAAGCGGCTTGGGCGAGATCAACTTACCGGCCAATGAACCGGGCAGTTCGATCATGCCGGGCAAGGTCAACCCCACTCAGTGTGAGATGGTCACCATGGTGGCCTGTCAGGTGTATGGCAATGACACGACGATCGGCATGGCCGGCGCCATGGGCAACTTCGAGCTGAACGTCTTCAAGCCGCTGTTGGCCTTCTCCCTGCTCCAATCCATCACGATCCTGGCCGATGCCTGCAACTCCTTCGAAGAGCACTGTGTACGGGGGATCGAGCCGAACCTGAAGCGTATCAACGAACACCTCAACAACTCGCTGATGCTGGTGACATCATTGAACCGACACATCGGTTACGACAAAGCCGCCGAGTTGGCACTGAAGGCCTGGCGTGAGGACAAGACACTGAAGGAAACCGCCTTGGAATTGGGTTTTCTGACCGAGTCTGAATTCGACCAATGGGTCCGTCCCGAGCAGATGGTCGGACCGACCCGGTAGCTTCCGGCAGAAGACAATGCCTCGCACCGGAGCCCAGGAGCGACACCTCATGACAGCCGTAGCCACCAGCGAAATCGACGCATTCATGCAGGGCCTCATCAAACGCAACCCCGGGGAACCGGAGTTTCATCAGGCGGTTCAAGAGGTCGTCGAAACCCTCATGCCCGTCGTTCTCGAGCATTGGCCCTACCGAGAGGCCCGCATCCTCGAACTTTAACCGAGCCGGACCGCATCGTCATCTTTCGCGCCACCTGGGAAGACGACAAGGGCAATATTCGAGTCAACCCGGGTCTGGCGGGTTCAGTTCAACAACGCCATCGGGCCCTACAAGGGCGGGCTGCGATTTCACCCCAGCGTGACACAGAGCACCATAAATTCCTGAGGTTTGAACAAGTGCTCAAGAACGGTCTCACGGGACTGCCCATGGGGGCGCCAAGCCAAGGGTGGCTCGAATTTCAACCGCAAAGGCAAGAGCGATCGCGAGGTGATGCGCTTCTGCCAGTCGGTCATGATCGAGTGCACCGCCACATCGGCGAAGACACGGACATCCCCGCGGGTGACATCGGCTACCTCTTCGGACAGTACAAACGCCTGGAAAATTGCTTCACCGGCATGCTAACCCGCAGGGGTCTCTCCTTCGGAGTCAGTCGGATTCGCACGGAAGCCACCGGCTACGGCTGCGTCTATTTTTGCGAAAACATGTTCCAGGAACGAAACGAGAGCATTGCCGGCAAGAGGGTTGCCGTGTCGGGGTCAGGCAACGTGGCGATCTACGCCGTTGAAAAAGCAACTCAGTTTGGCGCCAAGGTCGAATCAGCGAATTTGCCGAAAAGTACGTCGGGGCCGAGTTTCACGCAGGTCGCCGCCCTTGGTCGGTCCCCGTGGAAGTGGCTCTGCCCGGTGCTCAAGCTTTTGTGGGCGCCGAGATTCTGTCCGGGCCCGGAAAGGCAGCCAATGCCGGGGGCGTGGCCGTCTCCGGGCTGGAGCAGAGCCAGAATGCCCTGCGGCTCTCCTGGAGCAGCGAAGAGGTGGACTCCAAGCTAAAGAGGATCATGAATGACATTCATCGAAAATGCGTCGACAAGGGTCGGGAGCCGGACGGGACCATCCACTACGTCAAGGGGGCTAACATCGCGGGGTTCATCAAGATAGCTGACACCATGCCGGCCTATGGGGCGGTTTAGAGGTCAAAGTGACAATGGTGTGCGAGCTCACCGAGTGACGTTTCGCCTCCCACATGCCTGCCCGGGAATCCAAACAAGACTGGATTTTTCATAGAAAAAGAAGGAGAATAGTGTAGATTGTGGTTGACCTAGGAACTTTCGCGGCATGCTGCTTTGTATGAAAGGGTAACAGCATGAAGAAAAGAGCCTTCACACTGATCGAACTCCTCGTCGTCATCGCCATCATCGCCGTGCTCATGGGCATTCTCATGCCTGTCCTCGGCGCAGCCCGCAAACAGGCCTGGCAGACGGTTTGTCAGGCCAACCTTCGTTCCATCGGGACCGCGGGTGCCCTGTACGCCCACGACAATGACAATGCCGTTCCCCGGGGTGCCATCAACGTCAATACCGACTGGGAGTACATCTGGTTCCTCAACTTCATGCCCTACCTGGCACATGAAAAAGACAAGACGGACTACCGCGACGTGAAGATCTTCCGCTGCCCGGCCTATCCGGACAAGCGACAGACGGTGTGCTATGTGGTCAATGGCGCCCATTTCACGGACAGGAAGGATCGGATCGGCAGTGAATGGAGCATGAGCGAATTCGGTCGGTGCAACCTCATCAAGTACAAGCGTTTGAACGAAACCATCTACCTGGCAGACCATGAGTTTGGTTCCTGGCGTCCCATTATTGAGAGAGGGGACGATCCGCAGCTTGCCATCATCGACGTTCGCAGAGCAGAAGACCTGCCCTACACGCGAACCGCGAGCGGCACCGTCGTTCAACTCAATCCGAGTCGGCGCGTCGCCTCGGAACGGCATAGAAAAGGCACCAATGTGCTATTTCTGGACTGGCACGTCGAATGGATGGATTCGGAACTGATGGACATCGAGATGTTCCAAATGCACACGCGATAGATCAGGGCGGGATAAGACAATAAGGTATTTTTTGTCGGTCCTAAGGGAACGGCAACGAATAATCTTGACTTTTGAATGCCCGATTGCACCCCATCTTTAATCGCTTCTCAATCGCGAACTCCGCGACGTAGGATAATTACGCCTGTGGTTTCGCTCAATCGGGCGCGACCCAATATGGGGCACACTTGAACCCCAAATTGTCCAACTTGTTTCTTGTCGATCCCTATAAGGGCGAACCTGCCGGAATCAACGTCTACCTTCATCCCGCCAATATCTTCTCGATCTCTTGCAGTTCTTCGGCTGAAAATGCCAGGTTGTCCAAGGCGGCGACAGCGTCTTCGATCTGCGCCACCTTGCTGGCTCCCACCAGCGCCGATGTCACGGTCTCGTTGTGCAGGACCCAGGCCAGGGCCATGCGGGCCAAGGACTGGCCGCGACGCTGAGCCACGGCCTTGAGCCGTCCTATTTGACGAAGCCGATATGTCGTGAGGTCGTCGGGCCTGAGAAAGGTGTTGGGTTTGCCCGCCCGGGAATCCGAGGGAATACCGTCGAGATACCGGTCCGTCAACATGCCCTGGGCCAGAGGAGAGAAGGCGATGCAACCGATGCCCTCTGCATCGAGCACGTCGGTGAGACCGTCCTCGATCCAACGCTCAAACAGACTGTACTTGGGTTGATGGATCAGGCAGGGCGTGCCGAGATCGCGCAGGATCTTGGCCGCCCGGCGTGTCTCTTCCGGCGGATACTGGGAGATCCCCGCGTAGAGCGCCTTGCCACTACGCACGATCTGGTCCAGCGCCCCGAGGCTCTCTTCCATGGGCGTTTCGGGATCGAGGCGATGGTGATAGAAGATGTCCACGTAGTCGATACCCATCCGTTTGAGGCTCTGGTCCAGACTGGCCATCAGGTGTTTCCGCGAGCCGAAGTTGCCATAGGGACCCGGCCACATGTCCCAACCCGCCTTGGAGGAGAGGATCAGTTCGTCGCGATAGCTTCTCAAGTCTTGCTGGAGGATCCGGCCAAAGGTCTCTTCTGCCGATCCGGGCGGGGGACCGTAGTTGTTGGCCAGATCGAAGTGCGTGATGCCCAAGTCGAAGGCGCGATGGATCATGGCGCGTGCGTTTTCAAGGGTGTCGATGCCGCCAAAATTGTGCCAGAGCCCCAGCGAAATCGCGGGTAGCTTTATGCCGCTCCGACCGCTGCGGTGGTAGGGCATGGTATCGTAGCGGGTGGGTGACGGCAGACTGGGCATACTTGGTTCTCCGATGCGCGTGTCGAGCGTACTTTGGTCTCAATGACGGCCAGATTTGCAGAGATTATAGCATTGGCTCTTTTCAATCAGTACAAAAAAACCAGATATCGGTAACAGATTAGGTAACTTATTGTCTCACACGCCCTTTGTTTACCATCTCAACAGTGATGGCAGAACAATCTAGGTTCTGGATGATCACTGGAATTCCGCGGTCAATGTAACGCGCCCGTAGCTCTGGCAAAGGAATCGGCTGGATGCGTTCTATATCGCTATACATGGTAAACCTTCTGAAATACTAATATCCATTTGCGGTCGCTTTTCATAGCGCTGCACCACAGAAGGGAACAGCTATTTCTTGAAAAGTCGTTTCAGCCGGGTTCCTATGGTTGTCTCCTTTTTTGACTGCTTATCATCTTCCTGTGTAGTAGCCGTGGTGGACTCAATGGCCGCCTGAGGTTTGGGAGCTGCCCGGTCCAGCATGGCACCGAATTGAGACAGGGTATTGAGTGCGGTCTCCCGCGGTGGAATATCAACGCCCGTCTCTTCCTTCACACGCATGATGAATTGTAACGATAACAGTGAGTGGCCACCCAACTCAAAAAAGTTATCCTCTCCCGTCACACGTTCCACCCCCAAAAGCTCTTGCCAGATATGTGCCAGCAACTTTTCATGGGGTGTGGCCAGTTGTGATGCTCGGCGCTTGACTTGGGACGTTACCTTATAGGGTACCGGCAGGGCTTTTTTATCAATCTTTCCATTCGGTGTCAGTGGCATTGACTCAAGCGCCACAATGTATTGCGGTATCATATAGTTTGGCAGATACTTACGCAAATGATCACGCAACTCCGAGATGGTCGCCTTGACGACCTTGCCTGCCTCTGCCACATAGTAAGCCACCAGACGTTGGTCGCCGGGACGATCTTCACGTACAACGGCTGTCGCTTGACCCACATCCGGAAATGCTATCAGCCACGCCTCGATCTCACCCAACTCTACGCGGTACCCCCGCACTTTGACCTGGAAGTCCCCGCGACCCAGATATTCGATATTGCCATCCGGAAGGTACCGGGCCAGGTCACCCGTCTTGTAGAGGCGCGTCGAGAGCTGCTCCTGGCCATAGAAAGGGTTTTCTACAAAGGCGCTTTGGGTGAGCTCTTCGCGTCGCAAATACCCTCGAGCCAATCCCGCGCCGCCTATATAGAGTTCCCCTGCCACGCCTACCGGTTGCTGATTCAGGCACGCATCCAGTATATAAACCTGTGTGTTTTCAATGGGCGTTCCGATCAACAGAGGTTTGCTGGGATCCGTCACTTGAAATAGCGTGGACCAGACGGTTGTCTCTGTAGGCCCATACATATTCCACACACTGCCCGCACGCTTAACAAGTTCAGGCGCCAGATCCCGCGGCATCGCTTCGCCACCGCACAATATTTTAAAATCACTGGAACCCTCCCAACCTGCTGCTATGAGCAAGCGCCAAGTTGTTGGTGTCGCCTGCATGATGGTCACGTGGTTATTTTCAATACTTCTCAGTAGCTGGTTTCCGTCGGCAGCTGCTTTACCATCTCCGAGT
>JADFMM010000097.1 GCA_022563885.1 Planctomycetota bacterium
GGTCTTGCCGACGGCGTAGACGGCCAGCGCCACCATGGCGCCTGCAAAAGTCGCAATACCGCTGGCCATATTCAGACCCACCACAGCCAGAACAGAACAAACGCATAGAATACCGAGTGGAGAGAGACGCAGTCGTTTTTCGATGAAGTCGACACAGAAACGCAGGCTGAACATGATGGCCGAAGTGAATACAAAGAGGATCTTACCCTGCGCGGGGGTCAAAATGTTGCCGGTAATGTTCTGAATCCAACCATCCGTTCCCAGCTCGACGGCTCCTACCATGGCATGCGTGATAAAAAGCACGAAGAGGAGCCATGCACCGATCGAGAATCCGCTCGTCGCGCAGAGACCAATCAGGATGACCAGGGCGATTCCGTAGGAAAGACCCGCTCCGAGACCGAGAGCTCCGCTGAAGAACAATGCGAGAACAAAGCAGACAACCAAGCCGCCCAGGATGCCGACATCCTTGAACATTTGACCGAACGAAAGTCCCTTCTGCGATGCCTCCGATTTGGGCATGGTCTGGCCGAGGAACATGTAGCCGTATAGGGCGGTGGGAATCAGGAACAGAGCCAACTGAACTTGCCAGGGAAGTCCACCCATGGTCCAACCGATCAGACCACCGAGCACCATGCCGGCGGGCCAACTGGCGTGAAGGATATTCAAGTAGTGCGTCTTGTTGTTCGGGAAGAGCGTCGCGACCAGCGGGTTGGCCACGGCCTCGAGGGTGCCGTTGGCGATGGCAAAGATGAATGTCCCCCAGTAGAGGAATCGATAAGCAGTTTCCTGCGCCTGACCCTCCGCAGCCATGAAAGTGACTACCGCCGAAAGGACATGGAATCCGAAGGCCGCAATCACCAGTTTTCCGTAGCCGATCTTGTCGACGATGAAGCCGCCGATGATGATGCCGAAACAGAAACCGGTAAACCCTGCCCCGCCGATGGCACCCAACTGCGTGGCATTGAATCCGAAATCTGCCCCCCACGTGGCGAAAAGGCCGCCTCGAATACCGAAGCCGACACCGGCAGCCAGAATGGCCGCGAACCCCGCCCACAAGAGTCGCCCGGCGTTGGGCGTTGTGCCGTCCTGTTTCATGTTCTCAAGAAGTTTCATAAGCGTCCCTAATTAATTCTGATTTGTTTGTTTTCAGTGGAATAATAATGGACGTCACCGCAACGGCGAATCGGGATTATCTGGTCGGCGAATAAGACTCTGGTCCGGTTAAACTGTCAACGGTAAACTTTAGAAAAACAGGTTTCAGCGCGACCCCTCGCGCCGCGTCAGGGCTCTTCAGAACCCCCGGGAACCGGGATTTATCCTAATAATCCTAACATTAACCCTTCTGTGATTCATCCTGGGCCGTTGCTTTGGACCTCACGCGCAGCAGGACATACAGCACGGCCGCCACCACGAACACCAGTGCGATCGACTCATGCAGACCTAGCAGAGCGTTTAGACCCTCCGTCCCTGTCAGGGGAAACATGCTCAGGAGGATGGTGAGCGTCAATGGCACGGTCAGACCCAGCAAGAGCCAAAAACACAGGCTGCCCAGCGTCATGCGTTCCCTCAGGTCATGCTGCTTGGCACAGGTGACACTTAAAAAGGCGACGCTGAGGAGAAACGGCGGGACAGACCCCATATGGGCCATCAGGAGAAAACCCTGCAGACGCTCTCCCAGGAGTCCCGGCCCGAATCCGCTGAGGGTCAATATGAGACCGCAGACCAACGCGACGCCATAGGCCAGCGGCTTCAAAATGAGAAGTAGTCTTAGAGCACCTAACATAATGACTCTGCATTCAAACGGCTTATTTTGTGTCTGGACGGCGTCAGGCTGTATCGACTATCTTCAGATAGCCTGCTTCGCCTTCCTTGCCAGACACAAAAACGCTCGTTTTCGGTGCAACGATTCATTTTGATAGGCACTCTTAGCAGACTGTGTCCCTGATTCATCTATTCTCTTTTCTGCAAACTGCCGCCGATCAGACCGTCCAAGACCCGCATCACCAGCCAAAACAAGACCAGGCCCATGAGTACACAGGACGCCGAGGCGACCAGCTTGAACAGGGGTCGAAAGCCGAAGGTGGCGGCGAAACGCCGGGATGCGGCAACGTCCATCCCGCCAAACTCGGTCATGCTCACCCGCTCATTGGGATCGACCAGCGGACCATTGACCGCGATCTCGCCGAACAGGAAGGGCGCGTCCTGATCATGGCAGTCCTCACAGCCCCGGATGCCCAGGGCCTGCCTGGCGGGCCGTACATTATGCGCCAGAGGCCACAGGTACGGTTCACCCGCCACATGGCGTCGGCTCACGACCTGTCCCCCTTCGATCGAAAAGAGCTGGCCACCGCTGACGTAGCCGGCCTTGCGCCCCTCCTCCAGCGATGCAGCCAAGGCCTCCAGGATGGCCTTGACCTTCTCCGAGTCCATCTCGGGCCAGGAGGGTCCTGTCAGTTCGCTCCGGTGGGGAATCAGGTCGCCCGCCGCCTCTTTCACCGCATCAGGCGATAGAGGCACGACGTCGTCTCCCGCAACGCTCGCCCAATAGGCGGGCCAGATGAGTCTGTGCGGCTGCAACTTGCCGTCGTGACCGGGCGCGAAAACGGGCAGTTGAACATAGGGTAAACGATCGTCCGCCGGATGGGCCCCATGGGTGCCCAAGGCGTGGCTACGTGACGTCTTGCCCATCACCGTCTCCGGTCGCGGCCAGGGCCCGCTGTGGCAGGCCGTACAGCTCAGCTTTTCGAAGTGAATCGGGGGCAAACCCTTATGCTCGGGTCGAGGCGCGGTGAACTGCCCTGCCCTGGGACGCTCCATCCCTTCTTCGGGGAGATGACAGCCGACGCAGGAAAAACGCCCCACCTGCGAACTGCCCGTCTCGCGGGCCTCCGTTGCATAGCCCCGGCGAATCTTGTGGTCCAATCCGTGGCCGTGACAGGTGACACAGGACATGCCGGATGCCATGTGCACATCCTGAAGGTTGTCCATGGCATCGAGCGATATCACCTTGGTGGAATGGCAGAAGTAGCAGCGTGTGTTTGCGACGTCACGGTCCAGCTTCAGGAAGATCTTGTTGTCTGCGAAGAAGCGGCTCTCATCGTAGGAGACCTGGGGTCCTCCCGACGCCTTGTCCCCAGGTTTGTAGCTTTCCTTTAGCCTTCGGGCGGACCGTTTGACATACCCGAACGACGCGCTCGCCGTCGCCGACCAGCGGTAGTTCTGCCTGGCAATCTGTTCCGAGACGACACTCTGATCGTGCATCAGCTCGGCACTGTGACAAGTGAGACAGTTGATCTCCAGACTACCCGAGGGGCCCCACCGGTCGCCGGGGAGAACCACGGTGTTGGCATCGTGGACTCCGGGCCCGCCGCCCGTCATATGGCGCCCGAACAGACGAATGAAGTTCCAATCGGAAATGCCCAAATCGGCCGGCTGGAAGGTCCCGGGCCAGGGCGTGTGCGACAGGGGAATCTGCGTCGCGGTAGCGATGTCTACATAGATCCAGGGCTCCCCCGGTCGCCCCGCCGCGTTGGCGTCGGCCGCCGGGGTGAAGTGCCACCCCTGGCTGATCGAATCCACGTCATGACACTGGCCACAGGTCTCAGAGGGTGAGTAGGGCTGATCGAAATTGGAGGTTGGGCTAATCCGACCCCCTTTTTCTGTGTAGAGATTGATATGATGCACCGCCCCGCTCAGACTGCCGTCCCGGATGTCGCCGACCTGTGCGTCGATCTCCTGGCCCTGCGCGGAACAAACCAAGAGACAGCAGAGCAGCGCCGGCATCCCCCGCAGGCAGACCCCATGGGGATGACCATCCCCGCGATCGCTGGCTTGAGAACCAGCCTGTAATACGGTTTCGTTCACCATAGAAAACAGACGGGCCGATGACACCGTGACATCAAGGTCTCTCTGACTCGGAAGGTACGCTGGGCTCCGTCTCAACCGACAGGTCTCCCAAGGCAAACTGAATTCCCGCCAGGTAGTGTTCCAAGACGGGCTTGTTCCAGGTGATGTGGGTGTTGTGCCCAAGACAGCTATAGAATAGACGCCCCTGCCCCACGCGTTTCACCCAACTGATGCCGGTGTCCGCGTCAGAGGGCTTTACACCCTTGGCACCCTTGGTGGCGGGGTCCGACATGTCCAGACTCAAGAGGACTCGCATCTTGTCGCGCCCGTAGTAGGGCAAGGTCACGCGATAGATCTCATCCTTGATGGTAAATGTCCGGTGGACAAAGGGCCGCGTCAAGGCATGGGTTGGATCGTCCACCTTGATCGACCAAGTGCCACCTGCGCCCCAAGGGTGCCCGGAAAAGCGGTTACCCATCAGGTGCATCCCCTCCGGCCATTCGTTAAAATTGTCACAGCCGGCATGGATGCCCACGATACCCTTGCCGCCCCGGATAAAACGCATCAGGGCCGCGCGCTGCTTCTCATTCGGTTTGAGCTGGGTGGTGTTGTTAAAACAGATCGCATCAAAGGCGTTCAACCCGGTATCGGACAGGGCGGATAGATCACCCTGCACGGAGACGCTAAAGGCCCCCGTCTTTTTCCCCATGATCTCCAGGGCCTTGTCCCAGTAGGGGATAGATTTGTGAACGAAGCCCTCGGCACGATTGATGACCAGCAGCGTGCGGGGCCGCGCGGGCTGGGCCGGGGCCCAGGTGGGCATCGCCCATTCGATCTTATCGAGTTCTTCGGGCGTAATGGCCCCCGACGGCGCCGGCGCGAGCAACATCAGACCGCAAGCTATGACAACGACATGCACACAACCACAGAGCTTCATCATGGGGGATCCCTTTCAAATGGCGCCGGCTCAGGACTTTTCGAATGCCGAGTCGAACGCGACCTGGGACGGCCTGAAGTCGACTTTTTTGATGTAGGCACAGGCCTCCTCTGCCCCGTGTTCACGATCCATGCGGCTGTCTTCCCACTCGATGGACAGGGGCCCTTGATAGCCGATGTCGTTGAGCGCGACAATGATGTCTTCGAATTTCACGTCCCCATGACCGATCGAGCGGAAATCCCAATAGCGTCGAGGATCGGCAAACTCGGTGTGTCCGCCGAATACCCCCACGGTCCCGTCACCATGACCCCACCAGGCATCTTTCATATGGGCATGGTAGATGCGGTCAGGGAAAGTACGAATGAATTTGACGTAGTCCACCCCCTGATAGCCGAGGTGGCTGGGATCGTAGTTGAACCCGAAGCACTCATGACCGTCGATGGCGTCCAGGGCACGCTGCGCCGAGGCAATGTCGAAGGCGATCTCCGTGGGATGCACCTCCAGACCGAAACGAATGCCTTCCTTCTTGAAGGCATCCATGATGGGTGTCCAACGGCGGGCAAAATCGTCATAACCGGCCTGAATCATCTCGGGTGTCGTTGGGGGGAAAGAGTAAAGTAAATGCCAGATGGAACTCCCGGTGAAACCGTTGACCACCTTGACCCCCAGCTTCTTCGCCGCCTTGGCCGCGTCGATAACCTTCTGGGCGGCCCGCCGGCGCACCCCTTCCGGTTTCCCGTCGCCCCAGACGTCCTCAGGCAGGATGGCCTTGCTCCGTTCGTCGATGAGGTCACACACGCACTGGCCCACCAGGTGGGTGGAGATCGCGTAGACCTCCAGGCCATGCTTCTTCAACAGCGCCCTCTTCTCGACACAGTAGGCATCGTCGGCAAGGGCCTTATCCACCTCAAAATGGTCGCCCCAACAGGCCAACTCCAAGCCATCGTAGCCCCAGGATGCAGCCTTCTCGGCCAGCTCTTCCAACGACAGATCGGCCCATTGGCCGGTGAACAGGGTCACAGGTCTTGCCATGCGTCAACTCCCTTACCTTGACATTCCAAAATCCCTAGCTCTTAAACTTGGTCCACTTCTGTTTGCTCCTGGCGCTGGCCAGCAGCGTTTCCAGGAAGAGCATGCCCCGTAGGCCATCCTCAACGGAAGGGAAATCCAAGGCCAGCGGATCGGGCTTGCGGCCCTCCAGCTTGGCCCGTACGGTATCTGCAAAATTCACGTAGTTGTTGGCAAAGGCCTCGAAGAAGGCTTCGGGATGGCCGGAGGGCAATCGCGTGGCCCGCTCGGCCGCCTTGCTACGCTTGCCGATGTAGGGATTGCCCCGCTTCCAAACCTCCATCGGTTGATCCTGTCGCTTCAGATTGAGATGGTTGGGGTTTTCCTGGTGCCACTCCAAACCCGCCTTCTCGCCATAGACCCAAATCGCCAGATTGTTCTCTTCCCCGGCGGATATTTGACTCACGTGGAGAATCCCCTTGGCGTGTCTGCCAAATTTGACGAGGCAGTTCACATCATCATCCAGCCGGCGGCCCGGGACAAAGGCTGTAAGTTCGGCGTTCAGTTCCGTGATCTTCAGACCGGTGATGTACTCCGCCAAGTTTTCGGCATGCGTGCCGATATCGCCCCCGCAACCCGATCCCCCGCTTTGCTTGGGGTCGGTCCGCCAACTGGCCTGCATCTGACCGGTCTTTTCGAGGGCGGTCGAGAGCCACCCTTGCGGGTACCGCACCACAACTTTACGAATCTTTCCCAGGTCACCCCGTTTGACCACGTCCCGTGCCAGCTTCACCATGGGGTAGCCGGTATAGTTGTGCATCAGACCAAAAATCCGCTTGGTCTTTTTGACCAGGCGGACGAGTTCCCGGGCCTCTTTCACGTTGAGTGTCATGGGCTTTTCACACATCACATGGAAGCCAGCCTCGAGCAGGTCTCTGGCAATGGGAAAGTGCCAGTTGTTGGGTGTACAGACCGACACGAAGTCCATACGCTCGCCCTCGGGTAGCGCCGATTCCTTCTCGATCAACTCCTGATAGGTGCTATACACACGACTCGAATCGAGATAGAGCGTCTTCCCCATCTTCTTGGACAGCGCGGGGTTGATGTCGAAAGCGCCCCCCACCAGCGTTATCTGGCCGTCCATTCGCGCCGCCCTGCGGTGCACCTCACCAATGAACGCGTTGGGACCGCCACCCACCATCCCCATTCTCAACATGCGATTCAACTTCATACTCGTTCCTTAATTTTCAGAAGCTTCCTGCCCGCCGTCCAGATTACCGCATGAGCGCCTTAGTTGCATCCAGCACCATCCGAGGCTCATGGTTGAGCGTGCTCTCATATCCTACAATTAGTCAAGGTGCACACGACAGACGGTCCCTGGAGGCTTTTAACGATCTCGAAAGACTATACGGCGTGTGTGCGCGTAAATCTACTAAATTTCGGGCTTGGTTCACAAGAGTGTGCATACGGGTAGCAGTCCGTCTGATCTGTTTTCGTGCTCGTGCTCAGCGAAGCGGTACTCGTCATCGTAATCGAGAACGCCGAGAAGCCGATTACGATTACGAGTACGAATGCGATTCCTGCGTCGAGGCATGTAACCCAGAATTGAATCAGGCCAAATTTCGGCATGGTTCATTTCCGAGTCACATTGCCGATCGTTGTCGTTGTCGCGATCGTAATCGAAACGGTGAATCGGGACAATTTAGGGTATCGATGACGACAACGACAAGCGCTGCGCTGATGACGACCACGAGGAGTGGTAAACGGACTAGCACCTAATGCGAGAACGATTTTGAACCAGGCCCATATTTCGTCTGTCGTTGTAGGCCATCTCTGGAGACTCGACCTGGCTTCCTCTCGGGGCTGCCCTCGGTCATGAGCTCGGGCCGAATGGAGCCCCGGGGTCCAAAGACGAGCGGCCTGTTTTTCATCTGAACGGCCGCCGGACCGAAGAAGCACTTGACTCGTCTGCTTACGGGCGACATGATCTGGTCTACGTATCCCCTAGCGGAACCGGCAGGGGTCCCTTTGCTTCAAGGAGGCGCAGTCGCGCAGTTTCGGTCAATCTTAAGACGACCTCACTTGATCCCATGACAGAGAGTCTCTCCATCGTCATTCCGGTGCACAACGAGGCCGCCAAGGTGGGCGCCGACATAGAGGCCGCCGCCGAGTTTCTCCTGAACCGCAACGTCCCGGGACAGATTATCATCGTAGATGATGCCAGCACGGATCAGACCGCCGACCAGGCACGCCAGACTCGAGTCCCCGATCAGATTCCTATGGAGGTCATCAGCCTAGCGGAAAATAGAGGCAAAGGCTGCGCCATACGAACCGGCGTGGCCCGCTCTACGGGCGCTTTTGTCCTCTTCGCAGACAGCGGCTGCTGCATCCCCTTCGACAATGCCGAACAGGGCATTCAACAGATCGCGACGGCTCGGTGTCAGATCGCCGTCGGCTCCCGTCGTCACCCACAGACCCTCATCAAACAAGACCGAGGATTTTACAGAAAGCTCTGCTCCCGGCTTTTTAATCGCCTGACACTGCGAATGTTCCCCGAATTGAGCCACCTCCAGGATACCCAATGCGGTTTCAAGGTCTATCGGGGCGACGTGGCGCGGGAGCTCTTCGCCCTCTCCGTCATCGACGGTTTCATGTTCGACATTGAAATCCTGATGCTGGCCCATCAGCAGGGCTACGCCATCTGCGACTTTCCCGTCGAGTGGACCTGCGATCGTGACAGCCGGCTTTCGCCCAGCAGGCAGGGTGGGTCTGTTTGGCGCGATCTGCGGGCGATACGGGGGAGGGTTCCTCGAAGTGATCAGTGATCAGGAGGTCAGTGGGTCTGTTGTACTACGGCGGGATGTAGTACCGAATAACCCTGTTTTGGAACTAAAATCCGAAGCACGAAATGCGAAATACGAAACAATATCGAATGTCCAAAATACGAATTCTCAAAACAAAACCGGCCATCCAGCCGCAACAGACATTTGGTATTTCGGCCATTTGAGTTTTGAATTTGTTTCGGATTTCGAGTTTCGGATTTCGAATTTGACTAGAGTAACATAGGTGTTGATATCATAATACCTTATAAACAGTGCTCGAAACGAACTCGCGCCGTCGTATTAAACTCTAGGTAAAAAGTGTAACGGGTGAAAGGAAGATGGACATGCAGCTTGCACCTTTCCACGGCCGGTCTCCTCACTCAAGACGGGCCTTCTTATCCTCCACGGTTAAGGCCGCTGCATTAGTTGGATCCATGGGCCTGCGTACCGGCTCCCAGGCAGTCACGCAGCAGAAGGACGGGCAGAATCGCGGCCCGCGTATCCACGTATTCTCCAAACACTTGCAGTGGCTGGACTACCGAGGCATGGCCGAAGCCGCGGCCGAGATCGGGTTCGATGGGGTGGATCTAACCGTGCGTCCCCGTGGACACGTCTTGCCGGAACGTGTCGAAGACGATCTGCCACGTGCCGTCGAGGCGGTCAAGCAGGCGGGACTGCGAGTAGAAATGATCGTGAGTACTATCAACGATCCCCGTGACAAACACACGGACCGCATCCTCAGGACCGCTGGCGGACTGGGTATCCGCTACTACCGCATGGGCTATCACCATTTCAGCCCGACCCAGGACATCTTCAGTCAGTTGAATGAGCTGAAGCCCCTATTCCGTGATCTAGCAGCCATGAACAAGCAGTATGGGCTGGCGGCCAGTCACCAGAATCACGCCGGCGAAAAGTATGTCGGCGCCGGACTGTGGGATCTTCATCATCTGATTCACGACCTCGACCGGCGTTGGATGGGCGCTCAGTACGACATTCGGCACGCCGTCGCCGAAGGGGGCACAACGTGGACCGTGACATTGCGCATGCTGGCCGCGTATATCAATACCATGGTGGTGAAGGACTTTCTCTGGGGCAAGCGGCGCCAGGCGTGGTTCACCGAGAATGTGCCTCTGGGCCAGGGCATGGTCGATTTCCCCAAATTCGCCACACTGGTCAAACAACTGAAAATCGTCGTGCCAGTGTCCCTTCACCTTGAATACCCTCTGGGTGGAGCAGACCATGGGCACCGTGAACTGTCGGTTGACAAGAGTGTTGTTTTCGAGGCCATGCGCAGGGATCTTCGCTTCTGCCGAGACCTATTTGCCGGCTGATGCCGACTTACCCTGAGGGACGTGGCAATGCTACGGCTAGACCTTATCGAAAACAATCCATTTACGTCAATCCTAACCCTGTCTTCGACTTGCCAGATGAACGTCTACGCAGATCCGCCCCAGAAAGGTAAATGGGAAAGCATTCTGGAATTGACGGACGAGTTTGAAGCCGATGCGCTGAATCCGAGGAAGTGGCATGACCACAATCCGCAGTGGAAGCATGGGAACGCATGAACACCGCACCGCCCTCGTTACCGGCGCTACGGGGGCAATTGGCGAAGCAATCGCCAGACAACTGGCTGGTCGACCTGGCTATGAAGTCGTCTTGGTTTGTCGAGACGAAGCGAAAGCCGAAAACGCCGTGCAAGGAATAAGAACGAAGACTGGAAACGACAGTGTCCACTTTGAGCTCGCTGACATGTCGTGTCAATCATCCATCCGTTCTTTGGCCGATCGATGGAGCAAACCAGTCGACGTTCTTGTCAACAACGCTGCCGTCACACCGCAACGCCGTCAGGAAACGGCCGAGGGTATTGAATTACAGTTCGCAACCAATGTGATGGGATACTTCTGGATGACCGAAGCATTCACACCTCAGCTGAGGCAGTGTTCCCACGCTCGCGTGGTGAATGTCGCCAGCAACTGGGCAGGCGGCCTCGACATCGATGATCTCGAATTCAAACGCAGACCCTATGACAGTGGCCTCGCCTACCGTCAATCCAAACAGGCCAACCGAATGTTGACGGTGGCATTCGCCGACAAACTGCAATCCCACGGAATTTCGGTCAATGCCTGTCACCCCGGAGAGGTGAACTCCAAGCTCAGTAACAACCTGGGCTTCGGCGGGCACGAATCCCCCGATCAAGGCGCCCGGACACCCGTCTGGTTGGCGACCGACAGAGTCGGCCAGTCCAGCACGGGGCGCTATTTTGAGTGTCTACGTGAAAGCCAGTGTCGCTTCAGCAAGGATCGACGAGCGATTCAACAGCTCTATGAAGCCTGTTCGAGGTACTCCTGACATCTCTGTTCCAGAGAAGAGGCATTCCGCCAACAGCGATCCTGTTGGCGACAAAAGGCGTACACTCGCACGCCATCTCCATACTCGTAAGTCACGGCATGGTGGCCGAAGATGTCTCCCCATTTCGGAAAGCTTCGATCAATCGGCTCGCGACCCCATCGCCAGCGCCAGGGTCGGCCCTCGGCTGCCGCCTCGTAGCAGGCCTTCTCTGAACGTGACATTAAGACCGCCCCTGAGCTTCTCCGGATTCTCCCCGTGGCACCGGTAGCAACTATCCACCAACACCGGCCGGATGTGATTCTCGAAGAATTCGGCGTGGTTCATTTCCGGGTTACATTCCCAGTCGTTGTCGTGATCGTAATCGTAATCGAAACAGTGAATTGGGGCAATCAGGGGTATCGATTACGACAACGACAACCGCTGCGCTGATTACGACCACGAGGAGTGGTACACGGACTGGCACCCATGCGAGAGCGATTTTGAACCAGGCCAAAAATTCCCTCTGCTGCATGTCGAGCGTTTGAACCGTACTTGCGGCGAGAATTGAAAACGCGATGACAGGAAAACCCTTCTGCAGTCATGCTCACTGAACTACTCGAGTGTCACTTCAGACAGGAGGCTGTTGAGGTAGGCCTCCAAGTTGGTGTAACCATCGTTATCCAGGTCACCGTTCCCATCGGCGGGATCTTCCGGGTCCAGCCCCTGTGTCATCTCCCAAGCATCCGGCATGCCGTCCCGGTCACGGTCCTCGGGATAGGGTGTGCTCTTGAGAGGTGGCCAACCACCCACTTCGTCTTGTGAATCCAACAGTTTTCCGGTGCGGTTCCTGACGTCTCGGATGAAGCGCTCATCGACGGCGTCACGTTTTAGCGATGCGCCCGCATGGGATAAAAGCAGTTCGTAGGCCTGCCGGGCCGAGTGGGTTCTCGGGGTGTTCGGCCCGAGGTCATAGGGCCGTGCGACGCGCCAGTCCTCTAGGTCCCCGGCGTAGGGGTAACTCGAACCGAAGCGGCTGCTCCACTTGAAATCGAGGGCGGCATAGTTGTCCCGCGTATAGTCCTCGCGTCCTTCGAAGACGTTGCCACTCATATGTCCCTGGGCCTTGTCGAGTAGGCTGGCCTTCATCGCCACGAAGGGGACGCTCGGATCCGTCTCGGGACCGGGCCGGTAGTAGTTGCCGATGAAGTTGACACGGTTGTCGCAGATATTTGTCGGGCCGCTTTGGTTGTAGATGACGTTGTTGCGAAAATCGATGATCCATTTGGGATCGATGACCGAACCCCCGACCGTAGGATGGCGATTGCGACTCGATGCAAAGATGTTGTGGTGAATCGTGATATTACTCTTGGGCGCGCGGAAGGACCCGCACATGCCATGCGGACCTTTCTTGTGGATGCTGTCGTGGAGCGCTTCGCTCATGATGGACCACTGAAAGGTATAGTTCGTGCAGCCGCGGATGTCCTGATTGCCATCGATACCCCAGCTCACCGACAGATGATCCAAAATGACGTTGTGACAGTAGTTGACCGACAGCGCATCGGGACCGCTCGGTACGGGCTTGTTTTTGTCGCCGAGGCGAATCCGGATATAGCGGATGATGATATCCGAAGCCTCTTTCAGCGCCAGGCCGTGGTCTTTCAAAGTGATGCCATCGCCGGGAGCGGTTTGGCCCGCAATGGTGATGTTCGGTTTGGCGATCAGCAACTCGCTCTTCAGCTCGATGGTTCCGGAAATATCGAAGACGATGGTCCGAGGTCCTTGGGCGGATTCAATCCCTCGACGAAGGGAACCTGGGCCGCCGTCGACGAGGGTGGTGACGTGGTAGACATCCCCGCCACGTCCCCCCTTGGCAAACCGCCCGTAGCCCTCTGCCCCGGGAAAGGCTGGAATGCGTACGTCGGACAGTGCCGACGTTACGGCAGGTTGGAAGGTGCACAGCAAGCACGCCATGAGCGTGACAGAACGCCACATAGGGATCGGCAGGATAGAACTTACACTATTTGGATGCATTCATTTCACCTCGTTGTCGGTTCCGTTGAGTACGTTGAGCGTATGATTAGCAACACGGGTGATGTATTTGTTGGGCTGTCCCGCTAAGGCCTTTCTCAGGGTCGGTTCAGCCGGACGAGCCATCTCCCCGATACTATCCAACACAATCACCGCTGCAAGCCGGCCCCACTGATACTCGCTTCGCATCGCCTCTTCCAGGACCGGTATCGCTTTATGCGGTCTGTTCATCAGGCAGAGGGCGCGGGCCGCAGCGACCCTCACGCACACCGCTGGGTCTTGCAGCGCCGCGGTCATCAACTCCCGTGCAGATTCAGCATCCTGTTCGATATTGCCGATCCCGGTCGCACCCCAATAGCGAATGGCGGCATCTTCATCCTGCATCGCCTGGACAAGCTTGTCCAGCGCGGAGACGCCACTCGAAGCCAGCGTGGCGATCTCGACCAGGCGTCGATTGAATTCCGCGGCACCACGCCCCTGCCGCAGGATAGCATAGCGGTTCCCCATGGCCTTTTCCCGGGCGATGATTTCCGGTTCCGGGATCAGGCCGAGATCTCGGGTGTCTACCATCCACTGCCGATGCACCCGTCGCAGACGTTCCAAATGCTGGCGATAGGCGGGATCGGCGGCGAGGTTGTTGATTTCATGGGGGTCTTGCCGGAGATCATAGAGTTCTTCCACCGGTTTCTCATCCGCCATGAACAGCCGCGCTGCCGGGGATAGGTTTCCCGCCGCAGCCACACGCCTGATCTCTCGCATCGTGGCCCCCTTCTCCGGCGTGTTCATGTACTGGTAGTAGGGCTTTTGGGGTTCGTAGTTGCGGATGTAGCGGTAGCGCTTGTCGCGGACGGCGCGGATGATGTCGTAGCGCTCATCCATCCGGTCCCGGGCTCCAAACACATAGTCACGGGGCGCAGGCAAATTGTCCCCCAAGAAGGGCCGACCCTGCATGTTGCCCGGGATCGGCACGCCTGCCAGTCGTAGCACGGTGGGCGCGAAATCGATGGAACTCACCAATCGATCGTCGATCGCGTTTGGCGTTCCCTGCCCTTTAATACGGTATTGCGCCGGGATCCGTACCACCAGTGGCACGTGGGTGCCGGAATCATAGAGCCAGCGCTTGGCTCGGGGAAGTCCCACGCCGTGATCCGACCAGAAGAAGATGATGGTCTCTCCGTACAGGCCATCCGCTCTCAACTGGTCCATGAGATCGCCTGCCCATGCGTCCATGGCGGTGATCAATTCGTAGTTGCGTTTCCAATCTTCACGGACGATGGGTGTGTCCGGATAGTATGGGGGCAGATGCAGCTTGTTGGGGTCTTGCCGTTGATCGGGCGTAAACTCCTGGGTCACACTCCTGTACTTGCTCTCTCTGGCGATGCCGCTCTCATGACAGCCGCCGAAATTGAATACCGCGAAGAAGGGCTGGTCGGTGCTCCGCTGGCGCCAGTGGGCCTTGCCGCTGGACTCGTCCCAGGCATCTCTTAGATCCTTGGTCTGATAGTCGGTCTTGCTGTTGTTGCTGCAATAGTAGCCGGCCTGGCGCAGATAGGTCGTAAACGCCTTGATGGTGTCGGGCAGCTTGGCGCTAGAGCGCATGTGGTGGGTTCCCAGGGTGGTGTGGTACATACCGGTGATAATGCCCGAACGGCAAGGGGCACAGACGCCGGCGGCGGTAAAGGTATTCACATAGCGCACGCCCTCCGTCGCTAACTGATCAATACGGGGCGTCTTGGCGAAGGGGTCGCCAAAGCAGCCAATATGGGGGCTGATGTCTTCACAGGATAGCCAGAGAATGTTAGGTCTCGATTCTGCAGCCTGGGCGGCGGCGGACAGCATGCCGATGACAAGCGCAACGCATGCCGTCAGCGTTTTTGATGCAGTCCTCTTGTTCTTACTCATATACCCTCTTTCTAGAACTGCGGCATTTTCCATTCCTTGTGGATCTCGCGGTTATGCCATGTGTTCTTGCTATTGGGCGATGGCGTCGACTTGACTGGGGCGCTTTGCTTCTTCGATAATTGGTCGGTATTCTCGGCCATTTCATGCCATTTTTCCGAGAGCCGCTCAACTCTGTCGGGATAGCGCGCGGCCAAGTTGTTCTGTTCGCAGCGATCTTCCGCAATGTTGTAGAGCTCCCATTGGTGTCCGTAGAAGCTCACAACTTTCCAGTCGCCCTGACGGAGCGCCCGGCAGCTTGAAAACTGAAAGTACAGTTGATCGTGTCCCGGCCGCCCTTTGCCTTTGAACAGGGGAAGCAGCGATTTTCCCTGCAGAGGTTCGACTTTCCCGTCTGTCGGATACTCGGCATCGGCCACCTCGATGCAGGTTGCCATGATGTCGATCAAATGTCCGGGGCTACGGACCCACGATCCTTCATGCCGCAGTTGCCCCGGCCAGTGGACGATGAGCGGCGAGGAGATGCCGCCTTCGTGCTGCGTTTGCTTGTAGTGGCGTAACGGCGTGTTGCCGACCGTTGCCCAGCTTGCGTCATAGAGATAGAAGGATTTGCCCTGCCAGGGTGGAATATCGAGTCTCTTGCTCCGCTCGAAGGGACAGGCCCCGTTATCCGAGCAGAGGATGATGAGCGTGTTATCGAACTGTCCCTTTCTTTTGAGGTAGGCGATCATGCGCCCGATGTTCTGGTCGACCCGATCGACCATGGCGGCGAAGATGGCCATGCGGAAGCTCTCGAACGTGCGCTCCTCTTTGCTGAGCTTGTCCCAGCTCGGCATGTGTTTGGGCAGGGGTGGCAATTCCATGTCGTCCGGAAAGATTCCCAGTTGCTTTTGCTTGGCGAAGCGGGCCGCGCGGATGACCTGCCAGCCGGCATCATAGCGACCCAGGTATTTCTCGATGTCCTCTTTGGGTGCCTGGAGAGGATAGTGGGGGGCGTTGAACGCGATGTAGTGGAAGAAGGGCTTGCCACTCTCCAGGGCCTCATCGATGAAGCGCATGGAATAGTCGACGTTGGCGTCGGTGGTATAGAAACCCTCGTGGAATTCATCCCATTTTTTGCCATTGAGCCGAAAGGTGTCGTCGCCGATGAAGAAATCGGTGGCCCCGGAGAGATGGCCCCAATAGCGTTGAAAGCCGAAGTCGGTGGGTTGCCGCGAGAGATGCCACTTGCCCGCCATGGAGGTGAAGTACCCTGCCCTACCCAGCACCTCCGCGATGGTGGTGGCCCGGCTCAGTTTTTGACTGCCGGCCTGGTTGCAGTAGAGGCCGCTCAGGAGGCTGACCCGAGAGGAGTGACATTTAGCGGTATTGTAGAACTGGGAGAAGCGCAGCCCATCTGCGGCCAATCGATCGATATGCGGCGTTTCAATCTCGCTGCCGTAGCAGCCAAAATCGGCGAAGCCCAGGTCATCGACCATCATCAGCAGTATGTTGGGACGCTGCGGCGCGGCATGGGCTGTGGCGGCCAACGCAAGGGTGACGGTTAGAGCTAGGTATCTCATTCTTCTTCCTTTCCAGTGGGTAGGGGTCCACATCGAGGCGTCGTCCAGGTCACGACCCGAAGAGCACACAGATCGGTGATGGGACCATCACCATGGTGCGGGTGTAGGTCAGTTCGCCGGTGTCGCTGTTGATGGCAAAGACGGCGAGGGTGTTGCTGTCACGGCCGGCGGCCAGCAGCCATTTTCCGCTGGGATCGATGTTGAAATTCCGCGGCCAGCTTCCGCGGATCGGCTCGCGTTCGACGAACCGCAGTCTCCCATTCTTGGCGTCGATGGCAAAGGCGGTGATGGTGTCGTGGCCGCGGTTCGCAGCGTAGAGGAATCGACCGCTGGGATGAACGCGGATCTCCGACGCGCTGACAAACATCTCCTTGGCTTTCTCCCCGACCGGAACGGTGGGAATCGTCTGAAACGGGGTCATTCTGCCCCGCGCGACATCGTAGGCAAAGGCGGTGACCGACAGGTCCAATTCGTTCAGGACGTAGATGAACCTGCCGCCGGTGTGAAACGTCATGTGCCGCGGGCCGCTCCCAGGCGGCAGTTGGCCAAATCCGTGGAACTTCAGATTCGCCTGCTCGGCGTCGAGTTGATAGATGGCTACTTTGTCCAGCCCCAGATCGGGCACGAAGGCGAAGCGGTTGTCGGGTGACGTGCCGACCCAATGGGCGTGTGATTTGTCTTGGCGACGAGCCACGACGCCCGAAGCGCCCTCGTGTTTGACCAGCTTCGACCGGGGGCCGATCGCCCCGTCTTCTGTGAGCGGAAAGATGGCTATCGATCCACCGCCGTACTGGGCGGACATCAGGACCTTCCCCCTGCGATCGGTCGACAGGTGGGCCGCCCCGCCGTCGCCAACGGGTTGGGAATTCATCAGCGAGAGACTCGATCGACCGTTCGTTTGGGAGATCCGATAGGCGACGAGGGAGGCCTCACCGGCGACCCTGCCTGTCGCATAGAGCACTTGACCGTTTGGATGCAGGGCCAGGAAACCTGGGCTGTTAATCTCAGCCGCCAGTTCCGCGGGCGTCAGCTTGCCGTTTTCGGTATTTAACTTCAGGTAATAGATGCCTTTGCTCAATCCGTTTCGCGGGGTGGTGGTGCCGATCCAGACATCCAACTCATCCGCCCGGGCTGTGCCGGCTAGGCAGGAGCCCAGCAGTGAGAGACATAGCGTTAGCGTGACGATGAAACGGGGTGTGAACTCAATCTTCATTTGGCTGCCTTTCTGTTTGGAGAAGGGCCCTTAATTGACCGCGCGCAGATCGTAGCAGGCCAGTTTGTCACCATGTCGGAGATAGAGCCTGCCCTGGTGGATGGCCGGATGGGCCCAGGCGGGACCCTGGCCTTTGACAGGGGTAAAACGGCCCTTGATGCGCATGGCCTCGGGCGTGGCTTCGAGGAGAATCACCTCACCTCGGTCGTAGCGGAAGATGAGGTGTCCGTCCGCATAGACCACACTCGCGGATCCGCGTGAGGGAGAACGTTCGGACCAACAGATCTTGCCCGTGGCCAGATCGATGCAGGTGGGATGCCCGCTGTTGCCACCGCGGCCTCCGTAGAGATAGCCGTCGGCCAGAACCACGCCACCATGGTGATTCTGAAAGTCACGGCCGGCCAGGAAGTAGAGTTCTTGGACGCCGAAGGTGTCGCCGCTGCGGGTAATCTCCAAGAGGGCGCTGCCGGTGTTATAGGCGGTCGTGACAAAGACGTAGTTGCCCCGAACCACCGGCCCCGTAATATTGGCGACATTGCAGGCGATGCGGTTATAGCCCCAGAGAAACTTGCCCGTCGCGGCGTCGACGCCGACGACGCCGCGGCCCATGATCTGCACAACCTGTCGGACACCTTGGATGTCCGCTACTACGGCGGAGGCATAGCCGGCACCATCGGCCCCCTTTTCTCCCAGTGAGGGCAAGGTACATTTCCAGATCAGGTTGCCCGTGTGCCGGTCCAGTGCCACCAGCGCTGTCTCCGGGCCGCCCGGTGTGCAAATAATTCGGTCACCGTCGACCAGGGGAGACTCGCAGTACTGCCAACGTGACATCATCTTGCCGTCGAGATCTTCTGGCAGGCTCTTCTGCCAGCGAATCTTGCCGGTCGCCGCTTCCAGGCAAAAGAGGGTCCCCTCCGTGCTGAGCACATAGACCAGATCGCCTACCACGGTGGGCGTACAGCGCGGGCCATCCTTGAAAGGCCCTCCCACCCGTGTGGCCCAGAGTTCCGCACGGGTATTCACATCGAAGGCCAGGGCGAATTGAGCTTTCTCTCCGCCGGGGACGGGCCGATCGCCCATGGTGATGATCCGGCCCCCCGCAATTGACACGCTGGAATAAGCCATCCCCAAGCCTTCCTTGACCCATAGCAGGGCAGGCCCCCCTTCGGGCCACGCCTGAAGCAGTCCGCGGTCGCGGCAGACGGAGTCGCGATTGGGGCCATGAAACTGCGACCAGTCCCGCGACAGGCCGCCATGCTCGAACCCCAGGTCATCGTCGCCCAGTTGGACGCGTCCCGCCTGCAAGGTCGGCCGAGTCCTGTTTCCGGGAAATTGGATGGGATCGATTTGGTTCAATATATTCGCATAGCGCACCCTCATCACCTCGTTCGAGGCGTTCATGATCCTCACCATCGAAGGGATAGCGGACTTGGCATCGGCGCCAATCGACCCGAGGATGAAAGCGGCACGTACACTGTCACCCCCCTGCTGTTTTTCGAAGAGTTCGATCAAGGCGGGCACGGCGTCTTTTCCCATGGCCCTGGCGGCCCCCGCGGCGCTGGCCCGAATCCAGGCCAACTCCTGGGTCAGTTGCTCGAGCAACACGGGCAATGCCGGCTTCGCGGCGACCCCCAGAGTAGCCAGCGTATCCGCTGCCGCTACTTTCGCCGTGGCGTCTCCGTCGGCGACTGCTTCAGCCAGGGCCTCAACGACCCGCCCCACCTCCTCCGTTCGCGACGCGCTGGTGGCCTGGCCAATCCAGTAGCTCAGAGGCTTACCTGCAACGATCCTACCCGTGCCGCTCTCTTGGGCCACAGTGGATGAAGACAAAATGCCGAGGCATAGTGCGGCATAGAGCGCACAACAGCGCACGCCTTGTTCAGTTCGTGTCATCATGCTCTCCTGACTCGTTAGTTTGGTCTCTCGGGGACGCGTGTATTCTGCCGCTCCACACGCACGTGAAGGTGCCCGGTCGCCCGGTAAGCGTGCCGGTTGGTCCTCGTGACTGTCACGATATAGTCACCCGGCCGGGTAAATCGATGCGTAGTGACAGCGTATCCCTCCGGGCTGAGCTTCTCGGCGTTGCCGTCGGATTGGACCTGGACGGGCGCACTGCCGTCGCCAAAATCCCATGTTTCCTGGCCGGTTTGGGTACGGAACGACCTGACGGTGAACCGTACCGGATCTCCCGGGCGAATGTCGAAGGTCGGATAGTAGGTGGGGTGGATGGTAGGTGGGAGGCGATCGGGATGAGCACGATCAATCACCTGCACGTCGGCAAAGTCGTAGGCCACATTGCCCGCCGCATCGGTGACCTTGACAATCTCGCTGTAGGACCCCGCCCGGGGGTAACGGCGTTTCAGTATGGGACCGCCGGCCACGCTGCCGTCATGCAGGGTCCACTGGGTGTCGAGCGCGCCCCCTAACTTGCTCCAGGATTTGGAGGCATCGAGGACGGCCTCTTCGCCCGCCCACAGAAAATGGTGGGGCCGAGCGACGGCAATGACGGCCGGATCGTATTCCCGCAAGTAGGCCTGCCAAAGAAAGGCGTAGCCGGCCTGCGTGCCCCACTCGCCCGAGGGTTGCCGGGACTTGATCTCAAAGTGCAGGTGTGACCATCCGCCACTACCGCCCTCCTTGCCCAACAGACCGATGCGATCCCGCCTGCCAATCCTGCGGCCCGGCTTGAT
>JADFMM010000348.1 GCA_022563885.1 Planctomycetota bacterium
GGCGTCGGCAAAGGCTGGCGAGCAGTCAAACTTGTCATCGAGCCTGTTGACGGCCAAGACCGCGAAGCTGTCGGAGGCATTGAGTACATGCAAAACGCCGGTGCGGCCCGCAACGTAAATTCGGCCGGCGGCCGCGACGGGCGAGGCGTAGACACCCTTCATCTCGTCCATCTTCTGCTCGACGAAATGAGGCTTACCCGTTTTTGCGTCATAACAAGAGATCACTTCGCTGTTTTTCTTGCAGACGTAGATCCTGCCCTCGTAAAGCAGGGGAGAAGGCACATAAGGGGTCGACTTGCCGACCTCCCAGACGATGGCATCGGACCCTGTCAGGTCCCCGGTTTGACCCAGGCGAATCGCCTGCAGGGCACTGCCTCGGAATCCACTGGTGCAGTAGACCATGCCGAAGCCCACCACCGGGGTGGGGATGACATTGCGCGTCAGCCCACCGCACTGCCAGATAACATCACCGGTTTGCGCATCGTACCCTCTGGTAAAATCGGTCGCGGCGATGATCACCTGCAGTTTTCCATCCACGGTCACCGGGACGGGGGTCGCATGGGTGGTCGTCTCGTCCCGCGCCGCTTTCCAGAGCAGATTGCCGGTCTTCTTGTCGAAGGCGAAGATGGAGGAGTCCCCCCGATGGTCTGCGACGACGATGAGGGCATCACCGGCCAAGGACGGCGACGTGCCCTCGCCGAACATGGTCGACATTTGGGGCAGTTCCTTGCTCCAGATCTGGTTTCCCTCCATGTCGTAGCAGTAGATGCCGCGGGAGCCAAAGTTGGCCCAGACATACTGGCCATCTGTGACGGGCGAAAACGAGGCATAACCGTGATCTCGGTGATGCCCCTGATGCGGCTTGAGCTGACAGACAGTTTTTTCCCACAGGACCTTGCCCGTGCCTCTATCCATACAGACCAGGTTGAACTTGAACTGCGTGGTGGGAGGTGTAACGCCGAATCCCCCCCGGCCAGAGCCCCTGCCAGAGCTACCGCCACGGCCAGCATCACGGCCACCACGGCCACGGCCACGGCCAGCATCACGGCCCCTGCTACGCCTGCCGGCGGCGTTTTCAGCGGCCGGCGCGGCCACCGCGCTGGTGTCCTTGATGCCCGTGTCGACGGCCGCTTGGAAGAAGATCTTGTCCCCCCAGATAATGGGCGAGGAGTTGGATCCGTCCCCCGTGAGTTTGACCTTCCACTTGATGTTTTTAGTTTCGCTCCAGGTGGTGGGTGGATTGCTCTCTGGCGCGATCCCCATGGTGTCGGGGCCGCGCCAGGTGGGCCAATGGTCTTGTGCGGATACCGCGCCGACGGCTGCGCCGAGCAGCAATACCAGGATGATGTGAAGCATCTGTGACTTCTTCATGCCCTGCCCTTTCCCATGGATTCCATTTCATTCGTCGGGACCGCTCTCGCAGCGCGAAATCTCCGCGATAGCTCACAGTTTCTACTCCCATTTGCGTCCAAGGGTTCGGCGCGCCGGAAATAGGGGCATTGTGCCGCGGCCAGACGACTTCTCGGCTACGGACGGTCGAAATCGCGCCTTGAAGCTGGACCCAACCCTGGCTACAATGTGACCTGCTCGCTCAAGAAAACCCTCACTGGTAGGAATCGAAACTATGAAGCGACTTTCCCTGCCCTTCACGTTCCGCTTGCCATGCTTGGCCTACTTTCTGTTCCTCTTCTCTGGCACGCCTAGTGTGCAGGGTCTGCCGCTGATCAAGGAAGTCCCCTATCAGCCCTTGGTGGCTGCGACCCAGCGGCTGATGGAGGCCCTGGAGTTCTACAGCCGCGACCAGGACCCCCGGGAGGCCAAACTTGCCTTCAATGTCGGTCAGGGAACACAGGACCTAGGCTTCCGCAACGCCGTTTCGATTCTCTGTTCAGTGTGTCCCCGCGATTCAGGTCATGATCGATGTGGTGGACGAAGCGGGCTCACCCACCATGGCCGCCTTCACCTTTCGCGATCGCCAGGGCAGGGTCTACCCGAATCCCGCGCGGCGTCTGGCCCCCGACTTCTTCTTCCACAACCAAATCTATCGTGCCCAGGGCGAATCCGTCACCCTGCCTCCAGGAGACTACAGCGTGACCGTGACCCGGGGACCCAAGTATCGGGAGCAGAGCTACGAACTGACGGTCGGCTCGCATGTCACCCAGCAGACCCTTGCGGTCCGGCTTAAGGGCTGTTGGCACTATGAAAGTCGTTGAACGGCAGTCAATCAACCGCCGAATTGATGGTAAGCTGCGTTGGCTGTTGATTCGCTTCCTGGCAGGTGTGGTGGTCTGTTTTCCGCTGGTGTTGGTCGAAGGTGTCCTGAGACTGTGGGTGCCCGATCCGGGGCTGCCCCTGGAGGACCCCTACATTTCCTTTGGGGAATTGCGACCGCTCTTCGTGCCGGACGCATCGGGTACCATACTTGAAACCGCGCCTGAACGGCTGCGCTATTTCTGTCCGCAGTCCTTTTCCGCGTCGAAAAGTTCCCAGACCTACCGCATCTTCTGCCTGGGAGGGTCGACCGTTCAGGGACGCCCCTTATCGGTTGAGACGGCCTTTTCCACCTGGCTCAAACTCAATTTGGAGATCCTGTGCCCCGACAGGGCCATAGAGATGGTGAACTGCGGGGGGATTTCTTATGCCAGCTACCGTCTGGTTCCCCTGATGGAGGAGCTGCTTCAATACCAGCCGGATCTGTTCATCCTCTACACGGGGCACAATGAATTTCTCGAGGACCGGACATACCGTCGACTCAAGAATGTGCCTCGAATGCTCATCGGCCTGCATCACCGATTGCTGCATTTACGAACCTACCAACTCGTCGACCGATACTTGGCATCTCGTGGAAATAGCGACGAGTCCAAAACTGTTTTGTCCACTGAGGTAAAAACCAAGCTTGATGTGAAAACCGGACTATCCACTTATCATCGGGATCCGGTTTGGCAACAGGGCATCATCGAACACTTCCGTCGCAACCTGGAGGTGTTGGTTCAAACGGCACAACGGGCTGATGTGCCCATCATCCTGATGAATCCGGTCTCCAATCTCAAGGACTGCCCGCCCTTCAAGTCTGAGTTCGGGCGTGACCAATCTCAGGAAGATCAGGACCGCGTCATCGCCCTCTGGGAGCAGGCCCGCCAAGGAGACACATCGGACCCCTGGAGCAGACTGCATCTCCTCGAACAGGCCGCGGCGCTCGACGACCAGCATGCGGGCCTGCTCTATCAATTGGGAATCAGCTACGCGCAGACCGGTCGCTTTTCGGAGGCCAAGTCATATTTTCTTGCGGCCAAAGAACAGGATATCTGTCCCTTGCGCATGTTGGAGCCCATGCACGAGACGGTCAAGGAGGTGGCAAGCCGCTATGACATACCCCTGGTAGACGTAAGAGAGTTGATCGAGCAGAGGAGCGAGCACCACATTCCCGGCCAGGAATGGTTTCTGGATCATGTGCATCCCAACATCAATGGTCATCAACTGATTGCGGATGCGCTCACCGATTGCCTTGCGGAACAGCAGTTGTTTCGTTATCCAGACCATTGGCGAGAGGAGCGAGAGCAACTCTGGCAAGCACACCTGGAGTCTCTGGGAGATATCTACTATCAGGACGGTTTCATGCATCTCCGGATGCTGGAAAACTGGAGCGGTCGCCACACTCCGCTCAAATGAAACGCGCGGGAGTGAATCTAAGAGCGCACGCCAAAATAACTTTACCATTTCTCATCTCATAATCACGTCATCTTCAGCCGCTTCTCAATCGCGAATTCCTCCACGTAGAATGGCTACGCCTGTGGATTCGCTCAATCGAGCGCGACTGAATCTAACGTAATTCTGAGCGATAAATGTAAAATTTATTCCGGCCCGCCCCCTAAGGCGTTCTAACGACATTCGTGGATTTATACCAGCCAACGACTTTTCTTCGCAACTCCTCTGCCACCTCGGGATGGTTCTCAACGAGATTGTTCGACTCGCCAATATCAAGTGTCAGATCATAGAGCTGGGGCCGAGCGCCATCGTAGTCACAGAGCAGTTTCCATCGACCCTGGCGCAGCGCGAGATCGGGCAACTCCTGGAAGCCATAGAAATTCTTGCGATCCGGAGGACGACTGAAGAAGATAGGCGCCTGTCGCGACGTCTGGGTTCGGCCCAGCAAGGTCCCCAACAGCTCCTCGCCATCGTAGGTCACACCGGCAGGGGGCTCGCCGCCCGTCAACCTCAGTAGAGACGGGACCAGGTCGATCGCCGCAAAGACCGACGTCTTGTTTCGCGTCCCCGCCGCGCGTTTCTCGACAACACCAGGCCCCCACACGATCAGCGGCGATCGGATACCGCCTTCATACAAGTGGGTCTTGCACCCCTTGAGGGGTCCTGCCTGTCCCGCACCCAGTTCATGTCCGTTGTCGGAGCAGATCAGGACAAGGGTGTTGTCACGCAGGCTCTCCCGGTCGCGCACGTAGTCGAACAGCCTACCCAACTGCTCATCCATCTCTTCCAGCACCGCGCAATAGAGTTCCCGCTTGTTGTCACGCCAATTCCCTACGGAAGGCCAGAAGGGACTATGCACATCGTCCGGCCAGAGGTTGATGTAGAAGGGTATCTTGCCGGATTCCGCCTCCTTGATGAAACCCAGTGCCGCCTCGACGAAACCGCCGGTGATGGTCGAGCGCTGCCTCCACTGGACGGGTCCGCCGAGCCGTTCCGCATCCGCCCAAATACGGCCCGGCTTTTCCCAACCCGGTTTCATGGTAAGGGGAAGGAGCTTGGGGCCCATGCCCTCAAAGTTGGTCAGGGACGCGTCGAAACCATAGGCCGCGATCGGCGGAGCCTCCGCCACATCACGCTGGCCACCCATGTGCCACTTCCCAAAGTGCCCCGTGGCATAACCTGCCGCCTTCAGACTGCGAGCCAGCATCGGTGCCGCGGGATCGAGCCAGTTCGCCAAGCCACGCTCGGCGTTCTTACGACGACTGGCCAAATAGGAAGTGATACCCCAACGTTGCGGATACTGCCCTGTGGAAATAGCAACCCGCGAAGGCGAGCAGATGGGGGAATTGACATAGAACTGCTCGAACGCAATCCCCTCGCTCGCCATCCTATCGATGTTGGGCGTCGTGGCATCTCGACTCCCAAAGCAGGAAAGGTCCGCCCACCCCATGTCGTCGATGAACACCAGGATGACATTGGGCTGTATGGCGCCAAAGTCTACCGCGGACACACTGGACACGGCGGCCGTCAGTGCAGCCACAGTCAACACTAGGTTTCGTCCTGCAAGCATCGTTTTGCATCCTTTCGAATCGCGCAGTGAATACTGCCGTGTTCGTGAAGAACCCATAGACCTTAGGCGTATTGATTTCAACTCTACATTATGGAACCGGGGAAACATCAAACCAAACATTCACTTATAATTCGCCAGTACACTTGTGGCAATAGCTTCTGAAATAATCCCGCGATCCTGCCATTGATCGATCAGCCCTTCATATAAAACTGAGATTGCCCTCCCCATACTAATCTTGTATCTTTGCCTCATGGGGCTCAACCTTTGCGTCTGAAATATGAAACTGCGTCTACCATGTAACGGCTCGTG
>JADFMM010000098.1 GCA_022563885.1 Planctomycetota bacterium
ACTCCTTGACAAGCAGGCCGTTAAGATCAGCGAAAGGCGCAAAGAAGCTGGTGAGAAGTCAAGAACGCAGCTCGAAGAGATGGTGGCTTCCATGAAGACCATTCTCACCGATGAGCAGTTCGCCAAATTTGAACCTGACTTCAATGCGAGCAGGGAAAGGATGCAAGAACGGTGGAACCGTTGGCGCCAGGGGGGGGGGCGACGGGGTGGGGGTGGACGCGGACCGGGTAGCAACCGTGAGCAGCGACGCGATAAACATCAACGCGAAGACGGCCCCCCCGGGGAGTCTCAACCCGGCCCCAAACCCAACCAAAGGCCTTAACCCGGGTTGACCCGCTACTCTTGAGCCAGGTCCTACAATTGCAGACTGCGGTCCACCAGCCAATTGTCGGATAACATCGCCAGGTCCAACGAGTCCACCCGACAGTCCCCGTTCAAGTCGCCCACCGGAGGATCTTCGCAGACCAGGCGAAAGGGAAAGGTCGCAAGCGGCGGGTCGCCTTGGAAGCGAGATACGGTGTTGAAAACGCCACGGCACACCTCCCCATTCGAGAGAGGTGTGCCGCAGATCTGAGATGCTTAAGCGAGTCGTCTCGATCCAGGCTCAGCGTCGGTACGGACGGTGCCCCCGGACAACCACACCGATCTGCCCTCGGATGGCACCCGCCGCGTTGTCGGCTGTATGCACGTTGGCATACAACTGACCGCTCCGCAATGCGTCGACAAAAGCCCGAAAATCGCCCGCGTAGTTATTCAGTAAGTCGTCCGTGCCGATGACTGCGCGAGAGAGCAGACCCTCCACCAGATCCGTTGCCGGAGTCATACCATATAGGAATGCGACCGGCGGGCCGCTCTCGCTGGGCAGGCCGACATGAATGTGCGCCTGCGTGATCCCACTGAGGCCTTTGGTGAAAAGGGCCGCGTGCACGGTCTGGTGTTCCCAATCGATATTCAGTTCAATGTGCCCGGTGGCATAGGTGTTCACCGACGGTACTGAACCTCCACCGCCCAAGGGGGCAACGAACCGATCGGCGGCCTCATCCAGACAGGTAATGGTCACCTTGGCAACAGGGTTCTGCCAGCCATGAAGGTCCGCCAGCAGGTCATCTCCGCCCACAATGCCCTCATGGTAATGAATAACACCCCCCTCCGCTAAACTAGGATTGGTCACTCCGGTGCCGGCGTCAGTCGAGCTCACGCCACTGAGCCTCTGGCAGGGGGGCACCATATCGGCAAAGTCTTCCGTGTTGGTCTCGGTTCCCGCATCATAACCGGAAACAAAGAGAACACGCGACCCCTGTCGAGGCAGGGTCACGCTATTGAGAGCGGTGAATCCGTCATTAGTACAGATGAGCATGCTGATGAAGGAAAGATGGTGGGCGCGCGGGCCGGCACTGACTGTCAGCGTCACGGAACTGGCAAAGTCGGTGCCCCCTGGATTGCCCGCGGGCACGAGAGGACCGGCCGCGTCACCCACCTGGTAGAGTTGCACCTTTTCCGTATGGGTGGCAATCAACGGTGGCGTCAACGGTTGGCCGGAACTTAGGTTCTCGATGGTCACCAGATATTGCCGCATTCGATCCATTTCCTGGGCACCCGTGCCGTGGGCCACTATCGTGGCGAACAGCACGGCAAGACACATTCTTTTGGCGTGAATCATCATCGCAGTCTCCTTAAACAGTCGGTGAAGTCTTGAATCGATTTCGTCTCGCCCGGAGGCCCTGGTCGCTAGGCAACCCGGGTAGCCAAACGCCGCGGCACAAGCGGGCCAGACACGTTTTGACGCAACGGAGGTGAGTCGTGGGGCAGGGTGAAATGCTTACAGGAAAACTATATATTTTTTCGCATGGCACGGCCAATCCGCTGGAGAAGTTGCCGGCGTTGCCCCGCGGGGAGGGGCGTTTCCAAAGCGTGGCCTGCGCGGGCCCGAGCAACCAGAACGCGGAGAATTTGGCGTAGAAGGATCAACTGTCGATTGAAACGCCGACAGGAGCGACAGATCAGCAGATGAAGGCGGAGCGCGGCACGCTCCGTCAGGGTCAATTGTGTATCTTGGGCCTTGGACAACAGCTGGGAAGCCAGCCGACACGATAGCGTGAATAGCATGTATAGGTCCGCAGGAAATCTCATTTCGGGTCTTTCTCCCTGAACACGAACCAATTGGACTCCAAACAGTCCCTCAGTCGCAATCGGGCTCGGTGCAACCGAACCCAGAGATTCGAGCTTGAAATCTCCAAGGTCCGACAGACCTCATCAGGGTCTTGCTCCTCCATCTCTCGCATGACAAACGCGTGAGCGAGTGGCTCAGGCAACGCACCGAGACAATTCTTCAGAGTATCCCAAAACTCTTCCTTCTCGGCCAACTGGGCTGGGTCGCCCTCCCATACCCCAGGTTTCGGTGCCCACCCGCCGCGATCATTGAAACGTGCGGCAACCCTCTCATCCTCTTCGGCCTGCTCCTTCTCGCCGGAAAGGGCAGCCTGGCAACGAAAGTGGTCGGCGATCTTGTGCCGGAGAATCCCGATCAGCCACGTCACCTCCGAGGACCGGCCCTTGAATTTCCGGTAGTTTTGGATCGCCGCGAGGAAGGTCTCTTGCACGAGGTCCTCTGCGGTCTGAGCGTGCCGTACCCGTTGAAACGCATAACCGTAGAGGGCGTCAAGGTGTTTGTCGGCCCAGGCGATGAGCCGCATTTCTGCTCGCTTTCGCTTGTCGGGGTCAGTGTCCATCCTCGGGAATCACCATCCTCAGCTATCATCTGCAGCGACCTATCCGACAGGCGGGACCGCAGAACAGGTAAACACTCGCCACTAATTTTACATTCCCTTCATCGCGCCGTCAAGCCCCAAGAGCAACGCCAAGGAGGTCCGATACAGAGAGGCGTCCGCCCGGGTCCTTCACAACCTTTCGGATGGACGCGACAACGGGTGGGCTGCAACGACACTGGAACAAACGATCTGCAGCCCTTCGGACACCGGTCAGGTCAAGTGACAGGGCCTGGCGGTCGATAACAGACGCAGATTCTGAGTGATTGTTATGATCTGAACACACCTGACCTAGGGAGGCATACGATGGTTCGCGCAAGCGTTTACCCGTGGATTTCAGCGGCGTGCTGCCTGCTGTTACTGCTCTTTGCACACCCCGCTCCTGTTCTCGGCCTGGATCTTCCACAAATCGAGGTGATCCCGGATGAGGACCCGGATCTGGTACCCCACAACGGTTTGCAGGAGCAAGCGCTCACCCTCCGTTATCTTGTCCTGGGGTATTCGCCCGAGAGCTTCGTGGCACCCAGTCCGCAAGCGGCCAACATACGTCAGCGTACATTGTTACTGCATCTATCCCGTACATTTCGACATATTGGCGTGGGAGACTATCAGGCCGCAATCGACCTGCTGGAATGCCTCTTGCTCAAGAGCGACGGTAATGCGACGCCTGCGGACTGGATCGTCGATGATCCATCCACGAGCCAAATCAATGAACCCGACGAAGTGGTCAAGCTCGCATTGGCGCTCATTAGCGACTTGGTGCAGAACTTTCTTCCCGCGCCCCAGTGGACCAGCATGGAGTCCTTTCGGGTGGGAGGGGGCACCTATCTGTTGTTGCTCAATCAGGACAATGGGGTCGTCCACATCCATGCGATCAACCACGATGGGACGCTCGGTCACGTCGTTGCACAGTACAACTTCTCCTCCGGCTGGACCCTCGTCGACACTTACCGAGTCCAAGGGCGACCCTACCTGTTCTTGCTCAAAGAATCGGACGGCACCGCCCACATTCGTCCCATCCTCAGCGACGGGACGTTGGGTGACATCTACCAGCGATACAATTGGTCTGGCGGGTGGACGACTGCAACCTTCTACACGATTGATGGACAGACCTACCTCTTTGTGTTCAAAGAGTCCGATGGGGTAATGGTCATCTATGAAATGAATTCGGACGGGTCTGTCGGGAACATCGTCCAGGGCGGAAGATTGGCTTCAGGCTGGACGGATACGCAGTTCTATCCGTTTGCCGGCGCGACGCACGCCTTCTTCTTATCGGAACCGCAAGGCGACATCTCTGTGCTACAAATGGAACCGGACGGGACGCTTGGTCCGATCCTGCAAGAGTTGAATTGGTCGGCCGGATACACGAGTGTCGAGTTTTATTTCGTCAATGAGACGCAATACGCCCTCTTCCTCAAGGAATCGGACGGAATGGTCAACGTAAGGGGCATGAATCAAAATGGCACCATTGGCCCAAAGATACAAGAAATCCTGCTGTCACCCGGCTGGACAAACACCGAGACCTACCGAGTCGGCACCCGGACCTACTTGATCCTGCTCAATCAGTTGGATGGGACCCTAAGCATCCATCGCATGCAGCACGACGGCAGGATCGGCGACGTGGTAGGACACTAAGGGACCGGCAAGAGCGATGCAGTCGACGAGTGCTCAAGGCGGAGTCGCAGGATTGCGAACATAAGATTCACGCCAGGAGATGGCCATGTACCAGCGGAGAGGTGTCCTTAGGACAGCATTGGGCGTAGGCGCCGCCCTTTTTTGGGGTGTCTTGGTCGCCGGTTGTGGGCTTCTAGAACGGTTGGAGACAAAAGATGGAGACCCCGGGTTGGGGGCCCTTCAGTGGGTGTCGCAAGCAGAATTGGCGGGTGAGCGCAAGTCCAACGAATTCCTAGGGTCTGACAAACAGACAATCATGCAGGCAGGGTTCAGAAAATCGCATGATGTCATCTTGGCGCCGGGGGACGAAGTCGAAGTCAAGTTTTACTACACGCCGGAGTTAGATGTCAGACAGGTCGTTCGGCCGGACGGGAACCTTTCTCTGCTGCTGATCGGTGAGATCAAAGCGGAAGGAAAGACGCCCGGTCTTCTTACAGACGAATTGGTCCGCTGGTACAAGCCTCATCTCAAGGAACCTCATGTCGCCGTTATTGTGCGGTCGCTGTACAATCGCCGCGTCTATGTGAGTGGACAGGTCACGAACCCTGGCGTCATTGAGATGCCGGCCAGAATGACTCTCATGGAGGCCGTCATGAGCGCTGGCGGGTTTTCGCTGATGGAGGCCGATATCAAGCATGTCATCGTTATCCGGCAGAAGGGCGGGATTCGTTGTGCCTGCAAGATCGACATGGGGCCGAGCCTAGATGGCAAGAGCATCCATGAGTCTTTCTACCTGTTTCCCAAAGACGTCGTGTTTGTACCCCGAACCCGGATTGCCATGCTCAACCAATGGGTGGATCAGCACATCAACAAGATAATCCCGAGGGCGGTTTACTTCCGGTATGATCCACTAGACTAGGTCACACGGGGACTCCGTTGGATCGCTCCCTTAGGTGTTAGACAGGACTAGGGCCATGTCTCAGGAAATAATCGGCATTCAAGAATCGTCTCGCCGGATGACCCTGCGGGACCTACTTTACATCCTCTTCAGGCACAAATGGAAGGGGTTTTTGTTCTTCTTGGTGACCGTCTCTTGCGCGACAGCCATGGTATTTTTCTGCGCCAGGAACATCTATCGCTCGGAGGCTCAACTGCTTGTTGAGATGGCGGGCGAATCACTAAGTACCTCAGGAGGGCGCCAACAGGCGGCAGAGTTGCAGGCAGAGTTGAACATCCTCCAGGGTCGACAGATCGTGGAGAGAGTGGTCGATGCACTCGGCGCAGCGGCATTCCAAAAGGCATCCATCCGGCCGAGGATCGTGCCGACCTGGCTTAGGCTGCCGGACCCGCAGGGAGAGCCGAACAGCACGCCCACGCGGGACGAGGCCATCCGCCATCTCTCCCGATCTGTCACCCTAGCCACTGGCGGGAGGAACGGCAATCGGATAGATCTCGGCTATGAAGCGCCCGACGCAAATTTTGCGCAGCAGGTGCTCGCGACCTTCCTCGAGGCCTACTTCGAAGAACACGCCCTCGCCGACAGGTCCATCACGACCCATCAGTTCTTTGCCGAACAGGTCAACAGGATGAAGACTGAACTGACGCAAATGGAATCAGAACTGCACGAGCTCAAGGCGTCCGCAGGCATCTCAGACTACGTGGTGGAACTTCAAATAAAACTGGCACACATCGGTCTGATTAAACAGCAGATGCAAACTGCCCGGTCCGACAGAGCCGGGTCCGCCGCTCGCATCGAAGCACTGGCGAAAAAACTCGCACATCTCCCCGAGACCCTGCTGACCTCTGCCACCACTGGCCTGCCCAACGCCGCCGCCGATGAGATGCGGAGCCGGCTCTATGAGCTGCAACTGTTTGAGCAGGAATACCTCACCAAGTACAATGAAGGCAGTCGCCAGGTAACGGACATCCGCCAGCGGATCGAGGCTGCCATGGAGTTGCTCGCCGGTGAGGAATCCACGCGTACACAGATTACCCATGGCATCAGCAGGACACGGCAGAGCGTCGAGCGCACCATCGTCGCGGCAGAAGCCACCGAATCGTCGCTTGAGGCCAAGATGGCAGCATTGGCACAGAGCCTGAAAGACGCCGAAGCCGACGTCAAGCGGGTGAACGAGGCCAGCGTGCACATCAAACGGCTGGAACGTGAGATTCAAATACGCGAGGCGCACTATCTCAAGTATGCCGACAGTCTTGAGCAGGCTAGAATCAAACGGGCGTTGAATCCGGACATGGTCGCAAGCGTCAACATTTTGCAACCTGCAACGCTCTCCGTTCACGCTGCGAAACCAAATAAGGCGCGGGTCATCGCCCTGAGTGCCCTGTTGGGACTCGTTGGCTCGATAGCCGTTGCATTCCTCTGGGAGTCTGCGGATCATGCCATCAAGACACCGCAAGGGGTCCGGAAGTCACTTCAACTGCCAACACTGGTTTCGGTTCCCCGCACACCCTCCAACACGATTGCGGCCACCCGCCGACGACGTGGCGGAGAGGCGGGGCCGGGTGTCGAATGGGACGTTCCCCATGAGGTTCGGGATCGATTCGAGCAATTAAGCGACCAGTTGGTGAAGGGTTCTAAGAGTCCCTCGGCCAGGAAACATGTCGTCGGCATTACCAGTTCACTCAAGGGCGAGGGGGTCAGCGTCGTCGCCGCCAATGTGGCGGCCCTACTCGCCGGAAACAAGCGGGTACTGCTGATCGATACCAATGTCGAACATCCTAGCTTGCCCGATATTTTCGACATGAAAGTCACTTTGGGATTATTGGATGTGATCTCCAACAGAAGGAAGCGAAGACTGGCCATCTGGAACTCTCCGGTCGAAAACTTGGACGTGATGCCGGTGGGCACGCACAACAACGGGCGACATGACCTGAGCCTGGATGACACCAGAAAACTGATAAACTTATTAAAGAAGGACTACGACTGTATCGTGCTCGACTTGCCCGCAGTGAACGAGGCCGGTTATTCGGCGAGATTGGCGAGCCTATGCGACAACGTCAGCCTCATCGTCGATGCGGAGCACTCGCGCCGGGAGGTTGTGAAACAAGCCCTAAAAAAATTGGCCCAGCTCAATACCAATGTCTTGGGCGTCGTTTTAAACAAGCGGAGATTCCCAATTCCCGAGTGGATTTACAGGGCACTGTCATGAAGGGATCGGCAAGAAAATGGATCAGGAACAACTGAAACTCAACCGAATCGCCTCGGACGTGAAACTCGGCGAGCATGTCCAACTCCACGGATTCGTCAATCTCTACGGTTGTACCATCGGTGACTTTACCAGAATCGGCACCTTCGTGGAGATTCAGAAGGGCGTCATGGTCGGAAGACACTGCAAGGTTCAGAGTCACACGTTCATATGTGAAGGTGTGACGCTGGAGGATAGAGTCTTCGTGGGTCATGGCGTGATGTTTATCAACGATCACTTTCCCCGCGCCGCGACCACCGACGGCGGTCTGCAGACAGAAGAAGATTGGACCTGTATTCCTACGCTCATCAAGCGGGGAGCCTCCATCGGATCCAATGCAACCCTCTTGTGTGGCATTACCGTCGGTGAAAACGCCATGGTGGGCGCCGGTAGCGTCGTCACTCGGGATGTCCCCGCCCATGCCGTCGTCTTGGGAAATCCAGCTCGCTTGCATGTCAAGAAAGCCGATTAGTCTCTACACATCCAAGTTCTGTACTTCGAGGGCGTGTTCCCGAATAAAGTTTCTCCGTTTCTCCACATCATCCCCCATGAGAATGCTAAAGAGCCGATCGGCTTCCCCGGCATCATCCAAACGAACGCTCAATAGGGTCCGCTGGGAGGGATCCATCGTCGTCTCCCAGAGCTGGTCGGCATTCATCTCACCCAAACCTTTGAACCGTTTGATCTCTACGCCCGCGCCACCGATCTGGCGAATGCCGGGACAAATATCCCCCAGTGAGGCAATATCGAAAACATCTTTTCCATGCACGAGTTGAAACTTTGTGGGCAAAGATTCGCCTGACACGGACCGCTCTGCTATCAGCAAGAAGTCAGGCAGAGACAGACCAAAGGCCTCCTTGAGCTGGGTGTTTATCGCATTGGCGCGCCCCACCTCATGAAGCTCTTCAGAATTCACCGCCAGTTCCTCTCGGTCCTCCGATTCACCGGCCGTGGAATCTCCTTGCTCTGATGACTCGACCTGAGGCTGGAGTTCGTCGCAACGCGCCTCATACGCCATCTGATCGAAGAATATCTCCTCCCGGCCGCCAAAGCGAATCATGTAAGCCGGAAGCTCCTCACCGTTGTAGTGCTTCTCTACGAACTCATTGAAGATCAGGCCCCGGCGAGAAAATACACTGACGATACGCTCGACGTCGCCCAAGACTCTAACCAATTCCGCCAACTTGTCTCCAGAGACTGTCCGCGAGTTGACGCCTTCCAGGTGGGCGGGCGGTTCGGGGCCGCCAAAGTCACGAATCACCAGTTCCGTGTCTTTCATCCCCATATCGGTCATTCGTTTTCGCATGGCATTTTCCGACAACACATACTCGGACTTTCGCTGCCCTTTCACCCGTATTTCGTAAAGAGGCGGCTGGGCGATGTACACCATGCGTTTGTCAATCAGTTGCGGCATTTGCCGGAAGAGAAAGGTCAACAGCAGCGTGCGAATGTGTGCCCCGTCGATATCCGCATCCGTCATCAGCACCAGTTTACCATATCGACACTTCTCGATATCAAACTCATCAACGCCGATGCCAGTACCGAGCGCACTGATCATCGTGCGAATCTCCTCGTGGCCCAGCATCTTTTCGATGCGTGCCTTTTCCACGTTCAGGATTTTCCCTTTGAGTGGCAGAATCGCCTGGAAATTTCGATCCCGGCCTGCCTTGGCAGACCCGCCCGCCGAATCGCCCTCAACAATAAAGAGTTCCGTAGTCGCCTTCTCTTTGCTGGAACAATCCCAGAGCTTACCCGGCAAGTTGGAGCCGCTCAGTGCCCCTTTCCGGCGGGTCAGCTCCCGCGCCTTGCGGGCGGCCTCCCGCGCGGCGGCCGCCTGAATCGCCTTGGTCAAAACACGCTTGGCCACCGCCGGATTTTCCTCCAAGTAGTTGCCGAGCTGTTCGTTTATCGTCGTTTCCACGAATCCGCCTACCTCCGGATTCGTCAAGCGAACCTTGGTTTGGGCCTCAAAGTGAGGGTCCGCAAGTTTCACGGAGACCACCGCAGTCAACCCTTCACGCAGATCTTCTCCTGTCGTCTGCTGCTTGTCCTTGAGGATCTTGCTCTTGCGTGCATAGGCGTTCATCGTACGGGTCAAGGCGGTCTTGAAACCGGAAAGGTGAGTCCCCCCGTCGATGTTGCGAATGTTGTTCGCAAAGACCAAGACATTGTCGGTGTAGCCATCATTGTATTGCAAGGCGACCTGGCAGCTCAACATCGCCTCTCGGTCTTCTTTGCTCAGATAGATGACTTCCGGATGGAGCGTCGTCTTGCCTTCGTTGAGATGTTTGACAAACTCCTTGAGGCCCTCCTCGAACCGGAAGACCTCCTTTTTCTTGGACCGGTCGTCACGAAATGCCACATGGATCCCGGCATTCAGGTAGGCCAGTTCACGAATACGTTTTAAGAGCGTATCATACTGGAATTCGATGTCCCCAAAGATCTCTTCATCGGGCTTAAAGGTGATCTTGGTCCCACACTTGCTCGTCGGTCCAATCTCCTCCACCGGTCCCTGCTTCTCCCCGCGGATGCACTTGAAGTGGAAGTGTTTGCCATCACGAAAGACATCCGCCTCCAACCACTCGCTAAGCGCATTGACACAACTGACACCCACGCCATGGAGCCCGCCCGAGACCTTGTAGCTATCCGAGTCGAATTTTCCCCCCGCATGCAAGGTGCATAGGACCACCTCTAGAGCACTCACACCCGCCTCCTTGTGCATTTCCACCGGCACGCCACGGCCGTTGTCTTCTACCGTGCAACTGCCGTCGGCCTGAACGCGGACGGAAATCGAATCGCAATGTCCCGCCATGGCCTCATCGATAGAGTTGTCCAGGACTTCGTACACCAGGTGGTGCAGGCCATTGTAACTCCGATCCCCAATAAACATCTCCGGCCGTTTGCGGACGGCTTCCAGCCCCCCCAGAATCTTGATGTTGCTGGCGTCATACTTGTGGGTCTCCATAACACTCCTCTTATCGCAACGTCAATTTAATCGTCCGAAGGCCGGCTTGCGGACAACGTTTCTTCAATGCCTTCAACAGGTCCTGCATGCACAGTTGCAGATCATACATGTCCGCCGAGGAATCCACACGCACCAGCAACTGCGATCCTGTCAAGGCCTTGACCATACAGTACGGCCTCAATCTTCGGGGCACAGTCTCGCTCCACGCCTCGACGAGTGGGTCCAGACGGTTTTTGTGGGGCTCCACGATGTCTTTCATCAGAGACGCAACTAAGTCTCCAACCACCGCCTCACCTTTCTTGGGGTTGTATTTTAGCTCTGGCAGCGGCGCCACGGCATCGTCTTTCAATAAGGGATCGGCAAGAAACCACAGCGCTCGGCGACCTCGGTCTCTAGGCGAGATTGATCGGCATCAACACATAGATGAAGTCCGATCCACTCTTGATCAAGCCGGGCCGGTCCGGCTGGCTGAGATCCATCTCAAACGCATCGGTCTTCATGACCCTAATTGCGTCCGTCAGGAACTGGGGACTGAATCCAACGCTGATAGGATCGCCGCTGTAGTCGATAGACATGGTTATTTCAGCGACCCCGGCCTCCGGAGCCCGCCCAGAAAACGTCAATGTATTGTCGGAAAAACTAAGCTTGATCCCCTTCGTTTCTTCACTGGTCAGCAGGGAGGCCCGGCGAACGGCGCTGGCAACCCCCTCGGTCGGTAACACGATCCTCTTATCATAGTCTTTCGGTATGATGTCGTCATACTTGGGGAAATTACCCTCAACAAGGTTGGAGGTGATCATCACCTCGCCGCAACGAAACAAAATCTGAGTCCCCACCAACTTGATCAGAACCGATTTATTTTCGCTCGTGGACAACCTATCGAGTAAGGACATCGTCTTGGCCGGCACAATGAGCGTCCGAGAGGCGGTCTCCGCGCTCGGCGCAGAGATCAGGTTAATAGACGTCTTGGCCAGCCGGCGGCCATCTGTGGCGACCAGTGAAAGTCGCTTCCCGGTCATTTCCCACAAGACACCGTTGATGGCGTAGCGACTGCTCTCCCGAGCCGTCGCAAACAGGCACTGCCGAATTCCTCTCTTGAGTTCTTCCAGAGACACTTCGACGTCGGCATCGCCTTCAAAAGCGGACACAGGGGGAAACTGCTCCGCGTCCTGGCCATAAATAGTAAAGTGGCTGTCGGCACCTCTTATTTCACAGGTAGTATCCTGACTCTCGAGGGTCAGGACGTCATCGGTACTTTCCCGTACGATGGCGGCAAGCCGCTCCGCGTCCAAGACAATCTGGCCCTGCTCCAGGACTTTTACTTCCGACAGGGTATACCCGATGCCGACCTCCAGATCGGTAGCGCAGAGGTGCACACAGGCCTCCTGAGCCTCGATTCGGACGCCTTTCAAGATTGGCTTCGGTGTTCGACTGGGGACTACCGCGGTGATGATTGCCAACGAATCTGTCAGAGCCGATCTGTTAAATTGAACCTTCATACCCAACTTTCTTTTTCCTTCGACCTCGTCACCTGGCCTTCTCTTGGGCCACAGTTTCGCCGAATAGTCTAACCTAGAAACCTGCCGGTTGCCAGTCGAAACTCAGGGGACTCTGTTGAAGAATCTAAGCGTGTCTCCCGCCACGTCGCCCATTCCAACGGCCATCACCAGGGCCGGATGCCTCACTGGCGAAGCCTCGGGAAGGCAGCGTGAATTGCCACGAAAAAACTTGACACTAGCCGTAGGACAAGAAAGCCCATGAGAGCGTGTTTCTGTTTTGGATTTAATAGTATGGTAGTATAAAGATATAGTAGTAGTCGTCATATACCTCGTGGGTTTGTTACACCTTTCCGCATCCTTGGCGACAAGGTGTTATTCCATATGATTTAAGGTCCACGATTGTCCCCGCCCTGCTTGTGGAAAACTTGTTACTTGTGGGTGTTCCTTGTGGTTACTTTGTCGCACACATTCGTCTCTTCGCGAATAGTGGCTCACCCATTGTGGAAACTAACAGAAAATCTAACATCGCGAGAACGCATGTCTGGCATGTTGGTATGGGGTAGATAGACATAGCGGGTTCCTTGCGAAATTTGTCCGACACTATTCTGGAGGTATCGGTGTAGGGTTCGGTGTGGGTGACCGCTCGGCTTTCCTGTATCAATCGCGACCAATCGGTACCGACTTAATGTTTCCTAATTAGCCGCAAGTGGTGTACGCCTAGGCCCATCGAGCATGCTCTTCGAGACCCCAAGGCCAAGGCGTGGTATCGGTTGTCACAGGGGCGATGTTAATCTCTAAAGAAGGGGCTAAAACGGCTGTTTTCGACCTAGGGCGTTGATTTCTTATAGGCCCGTCCCATAAAAGGTAAAGTTTCATTTGTCACTCTGCCGACAAGGCATATAATACCCGAACCGTTCCAACTGAAGAGAAAGGGATTTTCGGACGGCTCTGTCGAGTTCCCGCCATGGACATGGGGACCGTGCAAAATGGAACTAGCTGGAGAAGAATGGAATGAAGACGATAGCCGTGGTTAACCAGAAGGGTGGTTGTGGCAAAACAACGGTGTCGATCAACCTCGCAAGTGCACTTGCCGATGCCGGCCATAAGGTTTTGCTGGTGGACATGGATCCCCAGTCGCATTGTGCCGTGGGCCTCGCTGTTCCTGAAGAACAGATCGAACAGAGCATCTACGACGTATTGATCAGCAAGAGTCGCAATGAACCGATACGCCTGTCGGAGATTCTGTGGCAGATCAGTGATCGCTTGGAACTTGCGCCGGCCAGTTTGGATCTATCCGCATTCGAACAACAGATGGCGGGTATCCCCGATCGGGAAAGTTGCCTTCGCAATGTTTTGGATGATGCACAAGCCCACTATGACTTCACCGTGATTGACTGTCCTCCCGCCGTTGGCCTTTTGACCTTTAATGCTCTCAGAAGTGCGACAGATGTGGTTGTTCCTGTCGAAACTGGGTATTTTGCGTTGCATGGGTTGAGTAAGCAGCTGGAGACACTAAGCATTCTATGCAAGCGGTGTCGCCAACAAGTCGAGGTCAGAGTCCTGGCCAGTATGTATGACATTCGCACCAAAATGGCGCGTGAGATCCTGGCAGAACTGCGAACTCACTTTTCCGACAGAATGCTGAAGACCGTGGTGAACTTCAACACCAAGATAAAGGAGGCGGCGAGTTTTGGTCAGCCCATAAACGAGTATGATCCGGCCAGCAAGGGCCAGCAGGATTTTCAAATGTTGGCCGAGGAGTTGGCAGGGGCCTCCTTAAAACAAGAGAGCAAACATATCGTGGATTCTCTAGCAGACCAACTTGAGGCGATAAGCACGACTGCCACAGAGCTACTCCAGTCGGGCCAGAAGGATGCGGAGCCGCAGATTGAAATCGTGTCGGTTCCCGCTGCCACGGAAAAGGTGGAGGTCACAGAGGTAGTTACGCGATCGTCCATGTCCCCCCCGGCTGCGTCGCCTAAACGAACCCCTGAGGCCGAAAAAAAGCAGACCCCTAGCCTGGACTCGCAGAATACAGACGCCAAGAGTGGTCCCTTAGACATTGATGCAAAGCTCTCACAATTCTATGGCGCCAACCAAACCACGGATTCAATCGTGTTTGTCTCTCTGTACCCGCGGGCTCATGACGTGAAAATCGCAGGTGACTTCAACAACTGGCAACCTGAGAAGACCCCGATGGAACGTGTGGGGAACAGCGGGGAGTGGAGAACAAAGGTCAGTCTGGCCAATGGTCGCTACCGCTATCGCCTCGTCGTCGATGGCCAATGGCAACAGGATCCCTACAATGACAACATGGAATTGAATCCCTTCGGGGACTACAATTCGATTCTTGAAGTTGTTTAGAGCCCCTACGCAAAAATGATCGTCGCACCGAGAGCGAGCGTTTTGGGCTCTGGCAAGGAAGGCGAAGCAGGCCATCCGAGGATGGTTGATGGAGCCTGACGCCGTCCAGAGGGAAAATAAGCCGCTTGAATGCAGACTCATTTTGCCTAGGTGCTCTTAGGCTCGGTATGCCGCCCCTGCCTTGCGCATGTCACGGTGAGCTGGCATGTCGAGCAGACATATTTTCCCGAAAAAGCACTAACCCCGCAAGGGTGCTGCGTTCGGGTATTATTGGACAGTTCGTCTTGCCCGATTCCGGTGTCCTATCCCTCCCACCACATGTCGGATGAGTACCCTGACAGAGCACTTCATGTTGTATATGAGGTTATAGGGCCAACTCCCTGCCTATTCAGGCTCAGCTAAAGATAATGCGCGTACTCTGACGATATTGCCATGGTCGAAAACGTGGGCGGGGGGGCCGCGTAAACTGAAGCCGTGCATGGACCTGACAAAGGACGAGAACGACATGAGCAAGAGAGAGCTAATCGACTGTATTTGCGAGATCAACAGAACTGCCAAACCAGAGTTTCTGGCCATGTTCTCTGTAGATGAACTGGGTGACTACCTCGAACATCTCATGGAATTGGATCTAACAGATGTGGCAGTGTGCGGCTAGCTCCTCTTGGCAATCCCATGCATCAGAAAGCTCAATTTGGCTTCGCTCCGCCTCCGGCGGACCAGACGCATTGGCGGTCCCCGGCCGGGCCGACTCTCCTAGCCTAGTTCTGAAGAATGGTCGGGTCAGCCACAAGACCCCTGGTAACGTCCATCAAATCCGGTTCTCTTCCTGCCTGCTCCGCGGCACCTTCGCGTGATTGCTCTTGAGGCGCTGGCGTCGGCGGTTCGACTTTCTGGGAGGAGCCGCCGGTAATGAACGCAATCACAGATGGACTCTGGTCCGCGGAGACCGGTGGCGACAGCCGCACCGCATTGTTGAGCTTAAAGGCCGCCAGGACGGGCACCCGATGGCTCGGCACGAAAAAGAGAAAATCAATATTGCAGACATTGCCCTCACCAGATTGTCCACCGACATTGATCACTTCGTTAAGGCGCTTCTTTTCAACCGTTTTTGGGCCAACCATGTAGCCATAGGGATAGACGGTGAACCCCGCTCCCCCGAGTGTGTGGCTGTCCGGTCCCTTGTCCTTGCAGATAATTCGTAGTTGCGAGGTCGTGAATTTCTCTGCATCCCTGACCGCCTTCTTGATTCCGATGCGAACCAGCAGCGGCGTTTGGCCCGCCGGGCTATTGATGGGTTGTCCCTCTTTGTCTACCAGGCCATCGGGGGCAGGCCAAGTTGCGGCCTTGCTGGGGACTACAATCGCCGGAGAGTTGGTCATCAAGGTCACCTCTTTGTCCAGGGCGTGTCTGTTGAGGTAGGTCTGATTCAAAAAGTCGGCGTGCAGCAACGCGAAGCTTTTGGGTTCTCGAATCGCCTTAAAGCTACCCTGGCTGACCTTGTTAAACCAACCCACGATGAAACCATCCGCGTTTAGCAGAACGGGGGCAGGTTTCGACGCATCCGGGTTGCGGTCTTTGAACCTTGCATAGGGGTAGTTGTTGGGAATGGGGGCCATGCTGGCGGCGGTTAACACAACGCCCGAGATCAGCCACCCGAGAATGAGACCACAGAGGGGTCGACCGATCTTCTCCACGAGGTCGCCGAGGCTAATGGGCTCCTTGAGCAGGGCGATGACTGTCGTCTGGAAGAGGGCAAAACAGAGGAGAAAGATCAGGGAGAAGCAGATTAACTGCGCCCAGGGCGCCACTGACGTCACATAGTCGGCTAAAAGGCCGGCGAGCAATTCGAAGTAGCCCAGGGCGATGACAGAGGAGAACAAGACGACCAGGATGGTTGCCGTGGCTCGCGCAATGTTTCCCTTCAGGAACTGATAGGCGGCCACGCCCAGCATGATTGTCAATACCAGAATCGTCCCGATCATCTGCTCTATCTCCAAATAAACGATCTTACACGTCTTACTTCGTCTGTTTCGCCTTGGCCCGCTTGGCAGGCGTCAACACCCGCACCATTTCATTGATAGCGGTCTCGCCCGCCAGAACCTTACGTAAGGCCTGTTCCTGCAAAAAGACCATCTTAGCCCGTCTGAATTGGATACCCATGTCTTGGAGTGTCTTGCACGTTAGAATCACCCGACTCAGTTCGCTATTGAGCGTGATCGTCTCGTACACCCCGGTCCGACCGACGAATCCAGTGCTGTGGCAATCCGCGCACGCGCTCTCCTTACCCCGTTTGTCGAACACCACCTTGCCGGGTCTGTAGAGGACCTTTGCCTTGTCGGCTGGCAAATTGAACTTTTTCAGGATGTCTTGGTTCGGCGCATACCCTTGCTTACACTCAGGGCACAGCTTTCTCAGCAGCCGCTGATTACTCAGGCCCACCATGTGTTCGACGGCGGTCTTGCGGTCCCCGACGAGTTTGAGCCAACGTCCAAGTGCTTGCAACGCGCTGTCTGCTTCGATGATCACGTAGACCAATTTGCCGGTCCTGGCAGCCTCACAAATCGACTTTGCGGTTTCGGTGTCCACACATTCGGCCACACCGACGACGTCAGGTTCCATGCGAAAAAGCTTTTCCAGCTTCTGAGCGTAGGTCACAGAGGCCGTATCGCTGAGTGAGTAGTGCTCTTGGGTGATGCTGGGCAACTGGCCGGTGATCTCCTTTTCCAGCGTATGAATGCTGTTCATGTAGGCATCGTGATTGCTCAGCAGTGAATAAAAGGAACTGGTCAGACCGCTGGCCCTTGGACCGGAAATGATGTACACGCCTCCCCGGCACTCCCGCAGCCCGTGCCACATCTCCGTCTGTTTGGACGTCAGCCCCAGTTCGCTAAGCCGCATGGCCTGCTCCTTAGTGACCTTCTCAATGCGGACCTGCTCTCCGGCCGTGGAGCCCGCGGTCGTGATCTGCCACTCGACCGTCTCCTTTCCTTGCCGTGTCTTAAAAAGGCCTTTCTGTGGCTTCCTGCGTTCCTTTTCGTTGAGGCCTCCGACCTGTTTGACGAAGCGTACAAAGTACTCCATTTGCTCCTTGGGTTGATCCGCCTGCGGAACGGACGCGCCGTCTATCTGATAGGTGGCCTTGAAGGTCTCGGGCCCTGGGACAAATGTGATGCTTTCCGCCCGCTGCTTCAGCGCCTCCAGGAGGATGTCATAGGCTGCCCGGTAGCCGAAGAAGTCGGGCGTCCGGGGCTTGGGTCGGGGAACTTCGTTCTTGTTGGCGGTGATGAAGGTGAAATTCTCCTGTCCCTCGTCCTCCTGGTCGCTCTGGGTCAGGACGGCCTTGATGTGCTCCACCGTCAGCACCTTGTCAAAGTCCAGAACACGAGCGTTGCGGTATTTCACGTAGGCCAGCCCTGTACCCAGCATGCCAACGAGATAGAGCACCAAGCCGACCGTGTAGATAGGGACCATGAACCAAAGCAACACCGTCACCACCAGCGTGCCCAGCATGATAGCGGTCCACATGACCTCGTTGGCATCAATGGATTTGGCATCTTTGTAGGTCCAATTGATCAGGGCCCACGAGGGGAAAAAAAGCAGAAACGAGCAGAGCTTAACAATGGAAAGGTATCCACCATATTCAACAAGCATCAAAACAGGATCAGTCATACAGGGCTCCCTTGATCAGGGTTCACAAGTGCGCATCCCGAAGATGCCGTACACTTTACATCGATCCCTCGGTCTACATCAACCCCTCCGTCGTGGTCTTGATTCCCTTCAGGGCCATCTTCAGTTCTTCCGCATTCGGGGCAAATCTGAGCGCCTCCTTGGGATCGATCACGCCGTCCATGACGAACTTGCACAGGTTTTCCGTAAAGTCCTGCATCCCCTCCCGCAGTGAATTTCGAATGACGCCGGTCAGATCTGCTTCCCGGCCCTCCGCGATGAATTTCTTCACGGTAGGGCTTCCCAACATGATCTCCATGACGGGGACTCTGGGAACATCCTTCAGCAGGCAGGGGATCAGACATTGACTGATGATCGCCTTCATGGCGATGGCCAGCGCCTGTCGGGTCAATTCTCGTTCTTCCTGGGGGAAGAGATCCAACAGCCGATGGATGGCCTGTGCCGCATTGGCCGAATGGAGGGTCCCAAACACCATGTGGCCTGTTTCCGCGGCCCTCATGCCCGCGGTGACCGTCTTGGCGTCACGCATTTCCCCCACCAGCACCACGTCCGGGTCCTGCCGCATGAGATAGGTCAGGGCATCGTCGAAATTGGGCACATCGATGCCGATTTCCCGTTGCGACACGATGGCCTTGCCGTCCTTGAAGAGATACTCAATCGGGTCCTCAACGGTGATAATGTGACAGGCACGGCTCTTGGCAATGTGATCCAGCATGGCCGCGATGGTCGTGGTCTTGCCTGAGCCCGTCGGACCCACGACCAGAACCAAGCCCTCTTGCTGGTTTGCAATCTCGGCAAGAACGGCCGGCAAGTGCAGGGATTCAAAAGAGGGGACCGTGCTCTCGACCCGTCTACCCGCCAGACTGACACACCCCCGCTGCCGGAAGACATTGACGCGGAAACGGTTGCTATCGCCATACTCGTAGGCGAAGTCAAGCGTGCCATGTTCCTTGAACTGGCGCTTCTGGTCATCGCTGAGGATCTCCATAATCATCTCCTCCAGCGCTTCTTTCTCAAAGGGTTCGCCGGTGGTGGCTTTAAGGAACCCCTGCAATCTCAGGCGGGTGGTTTGCCCCACCTTGAGATGGATATCGCTCGCCCGTGTCTTGACGGCGGCCTTGAAGTACTTATTGATGCGGGGCTCTGGAGCATCTTGGGCCTGTGCATGGGCAGGTTGTCCTGTGCTCATATTGCTTGTCTTCTCCGGTAATTGTAGGACGAACTCACCCTCTACCAGCCAATGGGTCAGACCCTCAGCTGAGCATTAGACAATGGATTGCTGGGAGCCAGGTACTGCCGAGACAACCCTAAGGAACCGCGCACAACTAAATAATCCATTTTTCATCTCATCTTCACGTCACCTTCAGCCGCTTCTCAATCGCGAAATCCTCCGCAGTAGGCCATCTACAACTTTGGTTTCGCTCAATCGGGCGCGACTGAATCTGACGCAAATCTGAGCGATAAATGACTCATTTAATTGTGCGCGGTCCCTAAACCACTATATTATATGATTTTGCAGCGCATTGTCAACCTGGCCTGAAGACAAAGCCTAGTAATGGACGGCGAGCCAGACCGTCTCTGCCTCCGGATGGGTCCAGGTAACACGGTGTTTTTCACCGGGTGCGATGGTGAGGTAGTCGCCCGGAAGCAGGGTGACTGGCTCGGCTCGGGTCTGAAATTGCAGTCTTGCCTGGCCCGCCAGGAGTACAACAAATTCTGTCGTGTTCTGATCGAACCAGAATCCCGCTTCACTCGCCTGGCCCCTGGACACGATGCGTTCGATGCGGACGCAGTCCGAACCGGCGATGACCTCGATGAGTTCTTTGGGAAGCTCTGCTGGGATGTCCTGAAAGAGGTTGTCCATTACATCAAGGATTATGGCGGCCGTCTGAAGGTTCGTCAAACCCTCCTCCCCGACGGATGTCATTTGTGGCAATGATAGCATGGGCCAGCTTAGGAACCGCGTATAATTAAATGATCCATTTCTCATCTCATCTTCACGTCATCTTCAGCCGCTTCTCAATCGCGAAATCCTCCGTAGTAGGCCATACAACTCTGGTTTCGCTCAATCGGGCGCGACTGAATACGACGCAAATCTGAGCGATCAATGACTCATGTATTTATGCGCG
>JADFMM010000349.1 GCA_022563885.1 Planctomycetota bacterium
AACAGCCGGTGGTGGGGGTGAGCTGGCAAGATGCCCAAGCCTTCTGCAAGTGGGCCGGCTGCCGGCTGCCTACTGAAGCGGAGTGGGAATACGCCTGCCGGGCAAGCACGACGACGGAATACAGCTTCGCCGGAAACGAAAAGGAGCTGGACGAATACGGATGGTTCCATAGCAACAGCGACCGTCAAACGCATCCGGTCGGGACGAAGAAGCCCAACCCCTGGGGCATTCATGACATGCATGGAAACGTCTGGGAATGGTGCGAGGATTGGTTCGACGAGGACTACTACAAGGGGAGCCTAGAGTCGGATCCGAAAGGGCCTGACACGGGCTCGTTCCGGGTGTGCCGGGGCGGCAGTGGGTTCAGCCCGGCAGAGGACTGCCGGTCGGCGTACCGCTACGGGGACCCGCCGTCGTTCCGGTACGACTTCCTGGGCTTTCGTGTGGCCCGCAGTTTCGTCAGCAAGTAAGCAGGTAAGGCAAGCGCAGTCGGACACGCAGGTCGACGGGCGCAAGGGCGGAGCCCCGCCCGTCGTAACGGCGGGTCAGACGGAGCGGTCGAATAGAATAGGCAAAGAACAGTCATGCCCTACAAGATATTTCGAGTACCGTCGGGCGGATGTGAGGATTCCGAGCACGAGCTGAACAGTTTTTGTCGGCAACCACAGAACCCTTAGCGTTGCTCGGGGGTTTGTGAGCGCCGGACATGACTCCTTCTGGTGCTTCTGCGTGGATTACCTGGAACAGGGTTCCGAGGGGAATTGACGAATCCATTGCAACGTAACCGTATTCATACTCGTGATCGATTCTGATCGTTCGAGTACGACATCGGCTTCGCGTAGGGTGTGCCCCGCACACCAAAATAGAACGTCAAACCAATGCCAAACTACCGCAGACTATTCGCGCCTGGCGCGACCTATTTTTTCACCGTGGTCACCCACAACCGACGTCCCATCCTTGATGGCGAAACAGCGAGGCGATGTCTTCGCAACGCCATACGCGAAGTCCAAGCAAGCCATCCCTTTGATCTCCTTGCCGTGGCCCTTATGCCAGATCATATTCACTGTATCTGGCGAATGCCCGAAGACGATTCAGATTTTTCTACACGATGGTCCTGTATCAAGCGAAAGTTTACTCGCTCATGGCTGGATGCTGGGGGGCAGGAGGTGGCGATTTCCAAGGCAAGATCGAAGCATCGAGAGCGCGGCGTCTGGCAAAAGCGTTTCTGGGAACACATGATTCGAGATCAGGCCGACCTTGTGAACCATGTGAATTATATTCATTACAATCCGGTTAAGCATGGGCTGGTGAAGTGTCCTCATGAGTGGCCGCATTCGAGCTTTGCTCGATGGGTTCGCGAGGGGTACTATTCGACGGATTGGTTGTGTTCTTGCGATTCCCAGGTTGAGCATCCCGATTTTACAGAGGTAGCCTCGTCGGTGGGGGAATGACAGGGATGGTGTGCACGGCACACCCTACGTGGTTGCCAAGGAGAAAGAGGTTGATTCGCGTAGGGTGGGCCCCGCCCACCATCATGAGATAATTGACGCTACACTCACGTCACCACGCATTGTTTAATGCCGATGTGATTCACCTGCGACATGTCACGCCCAACGCAAGTGGTGTGCACCCCTACGGGCCTTTCCACCGTGCCTTACTGCCTCCGCGAGAGTCATTTTGTTTTATGGCTACCGGCAAGCTGAACAACGCTCGTCCGCGGCAGTCGCTCACTGACAACGAACTGGGCCAGATTCACCCACCTTTGGCAGTGATCCAAGATCACGCTGTCGCCGCTAACCACCACACGATCCGTCTGCTTCAACTCCGCATCGGGATTCGTCGACAGCCTGATCTCCCATACCCAGCCGTTTTCTTCGGCCAATGCTTCGATGATGCCCTTGAGTCGGCCGCTGTTGGAAACGGGACTGTCGAGCCACCATAGCACCTCGGATACCCGCAAGGCCTGGAGGCACTCACCGATGAGTTTCAGGGCGGGCAGGGTCTCGTTCACCTTGCGGTAGGTGCCGTGGAGACTGGCCAGGTCACGCAGGCAGCCGTCGCGGCCCAGGAAGATGGGGGCCCCACTCATTGCGGCTTCGATGGTGATGAGCAAGTTGTAGCCGTCGATGGCAATGGACCGGCCGGCCAGGTCGGCGACAGTGAGACAGCTTGCCCGTCGGATTTGGACTTGTTGATCGGAACAGGCACTCCGCATGACGGCCAGACGCTGCCTACGCGTCAAGGAGAAGTGGTCCCCCACCAGCTTGAGTGCGCTCTTGTTGGCGTAACCCTTCGTGAGCAACCGAGCGTAGTCCGCCAGAGCGCTTCTCAGGTCTTCTATGCGCTCCGTCCCAAACAGCCCGGCGTCGTCGGGATGAGGACCTCTATGTGTGCGTTTGTCCGGCATGTGTCAATCCCACTGAAACGGTACGCTGCGCCTTTGCATGGGGGTCTTCCCGAGACCATGAGTCACCCCTCATGCTAACGCCCCGTCCCCCGTCCGCAAGGCTCAGTCAGGTGACTTCATCTGTCTGGCCGGCAATGGGGATTCTGGGAGTCGCCAAAATCCCCTAGGTCGTTTTGACCTTCGGCCTTTTTGTGTTCCGTTGTTGAACAGCCAGTTGTTGGCGCAGGGCAAGGTTTTCAAGAACGATGTCATGTTTGCTCCTGAATGTGAACTTTAGACACCCAGATGAGGCCGGTAAGGGTTTTCGATATTGCTTGCCCCCGAATATTCCCATAGAATTCATACTTAATCGATATTCGGGAAGCTTACATAAGCCGTTGATATCAAATTAAGTTCGAATTGTTGAGTAGGACAGGTATACCATGAATCGGAAGAACGCGTTTACCCTGATTGAATTGCTGGTCGTTATCGCGATTATCGCAGTTTTAATGGGGATTCTCATGCCGGCCTTGCGACGGGTCCGCGAACAGGCGCGCCAAAGAACCTGTGGCAGTCAGATTCGCCAGCACACCCTGGCCATGATCATGTATGCCGACGAGAACAACAACAAATTGCCTTTGGCTGTATTCGGCGGTAATTGGCTGTGGGACCTGGATACTCGCACCGTTAATTTTATGCTCAAGTCCGGTATGACGCGAGACATGTTTTATTGTCCTTCAAATGATAACCAGCACAAGAACATCGATGACTACTGGACCTTCGCTACCGAGAGCTGGGACGGGAAACGGTTCACCCAGACCAGTGGCACCTTCATTGTCTCGGGTTATGTGTATGTGCTTGATTTGGCGCGGGGCGGTAGACCGGCGTTTACGCGAGAGCGTTACGATGGCATTATACCCGCGGTTGATGAGAGTGAACGAAAGTGGCTGCGCACTACGCTGGAGAAGCAGGGGGCCTCACGCGAGATGGTTGTCGACGTCGTGCTCTCCGCCATGGAGCTGCGGAGTGAAACCTATCCCAATGGGGATTTCGCCTTCGTACAAGGGGGGATGCTGGGCCAGCATGGACTGTACGACCGTACCAGTCACTTGAAGAACGATGCGGAGCCCCTCGGCGGGAATATCGGCTTCCTGGACGGTCATGTGGACTGGCGCCACTTCGGTGATATGGCCGGACGCTTTGGTGGTAACCGACTGTTTTGGTGGTGATGTAAACTCATGGTATTGACAGAATTGCGTTAGATTCAGTCGCGCTCGATTGAGCGAATCCACAGGCGTAGCCATTCTACAGCGAGGAATTCGTGATTGAGAAGCGGCTGAAGATGACGGGATTATGAGATGAGAAATGGTAAAGTTATTTTGGCGTGTGCCCTAGGGGCCGATTTTTTGCAACGTTAAGGTATACTGATATAGGTTAGAGTGTGTGGGTGTCGTATCATCAGCCCGAATGCATCGGATAATGCCGGTTAGAAATAATGACAAGTCATAAACGACGACGCCGATCCCGTTCCCCTTGCGGGCTCCCTGCCGAGTCCAATACCGAGCGCGGCAGGAAGGTCGAGCGGCAGTTAGGGGGCAAGCAGCCTCGGCGCGTTCTAATCGGTGTGGTTTCGCTCACGGTCGCCTTGGGCGCCTACTTCGGATATCGCTACTACGCCGCGGGCCCCCCCGAATCCGACCGTCAGGCGGAGACCGCCGTTGTCGGACTAACGGAACGAGAGAGCCACGAGAACATGGTCACGGCGCTCGGGCAGATTGCCGCCAATACCGGTAGTCACCCCTATCTTGGTGGAGATCGCGCTCGCCAGCTCCGGCAGCTGCTGCAAAAATCCGATCAGAGGACGAGCGATCGTGATCTCTGTCAGATGAACGCTGAGGCCGGCGTGGCCGAGGTCAATCTGGGAAATCTGCGCGCGGGCATCGGGTACTTGACTCGCGCCTACGAACTTATTCCCGCGGCTAAGCTCGAAATCGCCCTGGCCAACTACGTGAGGTTCAAGCTCGGCGTGGCCTGGCTCAGGCTGGGCGAGACCGAGAATTGCTGCGTGAGCGGCGGGCCGGAGAGCTGCATCGTGCCGATCCAGCCCGGCGGCGTGCACACCAAAACGGAGGGGTCCACGAAGGCGATCGGCTACTTCAAGGAAGTCCTCAGCACGCCCTCCGACAGCCGCGCGGCGAGAGCGGACGCCAGCGCCGGGAGCTTCCGCGTCGACCTGGCAGCGCGCTGGCTGCTCAACGTCGCCTACATGACGCTGGGTGGCTACCCCGACCAGGTGCCGAAGGAGTTTCTCGTCCCCACCGCCGCGTTCGAGTCGGAGATCAGCTTCCCTCGGTTCGCGAACGTAGCCGAGAAACTGAATCTCAACACGTTCAACCTGTGCGGCGGCGCCATCATCGACGACTTCGACAACGACGGCTACCTGGACATCGTCACGTCGACCTGGGATCCGAGGGGGCAGCTCCGTCTGTTCAGGAACAACGCCGACGGGACGTTCTCGGACAGGACCGAGGCCGCGGGATTGCTCGGCCTGTTCGGCGGCCTCAACATCCTTCAGACCGACTACGATAACGACGGGCACCTGGACATACTCGTGCTTCGCGGCGCCTGGCTCGGTGTTGAGGGACGGCATCCGAACTCGCTCCTGCACAACAACGGCGACGGCACCTTTTCCGATGTCACGATCATGGCCGGCCTCGCCGAAGTCCACTACCCGACACAGACCGCAGATTGGGCCGACTACGACAACGATGGGGACTTGGACCTCTACATCGGCAACGAGCATATGAAAGGCCTGACGGCGCCCTGTCAGTTGTTTCGCAACAACGGCGATGGGACGTTCACCGATGTCGCCGCCGATGCCATGGTGCAGAATTTCGGGGTTGCGAAGGGCGTGAGCTTCGGCGACTTCAACGGCGACCGTTTCGTGGATCTGTACGTGTCCAACTACGGGATGCCAAACCGTCTCTACCAGAACAACGGCGATGGCACCTTCACTGAGGTGGCCGCGTCCCTGAACGTGACCTCTCCGAATCTCAGCTTCGCGACGTGGTTCTGGGACTTCGACAACGACGGCGAGCTGGATCTGTTCGTCGCGAGCTACACGGGCCACGTCGACGGTCTGGTGGGGCACTACTTGGGCCAAACTCCGGACTACGAACCGTCGTGT
>JADFMM010000350.1 GCA_022563885.1 Planctomycetota bacterium
GGAAGAAGTTGGAAAACGAACCAGCTTGACTGGAACCGCAGAATCGCTCACGTGGAAGCTACCGACGAAAAAGGGCGATCACGCTGGCTTGGTGAGGGCCAGATGCTCAGTTATGAGTTCTGCCAAAGTATCCGCCGCCTGCTTGCCGGAGATGCCAGCGACGCGCGGTGGTCAGAACGATGTCGGAATCAGTTCCGAGAACTGCGCAACGACTACCGCTGGATTTCTGAAGACTCGACTTCTCTGGTGCGTGGACCGAATGGAGAGATCCGCTGGTGGACGTTTGCAGGAGGTATCGCAAACCACACGCTCGGGGACGCCCTCCCGAAAAGATACTACCCCAATGCCAACAACTTGTGCATTAGAATCTCTTCCGTAGAAACCTCAAAGGCGATCGCCGAGACTATCAACGATCTTCAGGGAGCCAAACTTCAAGCCAACCCGAGTGAAGAAGCGCTCGATAAACTAAAATTCTCTAAGTGCCTGCCTCTAGAAATGGCCCAGTCGGTCTTTAATTCGAGAGCTTCTGACAGGAATGCAGTAGATCGCACGCTTAGAGAACCTATGAGGATTGTAAGTGAACATTGATCTCGTAGAGTGAAAATACCTTCGTCACGAAGATGAGGTAGATCAGTGAGCTTAATGAATTACGACAGTCGCTGGAGACGCTATCGCTGCTATTCGTCATGACATCTTGGACTAATGTGAACGAGAACTAGTCAATGGTCGCTGATTTCAACCAGCCTTCCAAGCCCAATAATCCCCCCCTCTATCCACCGAGACGACCGCAACATGGATGACGTCGAAACTGACGCGGAGGACCATGTTGCGGACGAAGCCCGGTATCGAGTTTCAGCCCTTAAGATAGTTTCTGGTTGGACTCAGATTTAGGCAGCGATGGTTCCCTGTGGAAAGGGCGCTGGAGCCATCGCCAAGTGCGCTGGAGCCACTGCCAAAGGTGCTTCCACGGGATCTGCTTGCCGAGCCGAATTGAGCCTTGGAGAATTCGGACTACCCAGAAGATGATTTTGAGCCATTCCATAACCCATCTTTCCTTTCTTGGGCGCAGGCCACCTTTTGAGGAGTTTTTGACCCGGCCGGGGATATATAGGCCCTTGCCAGGAGATGGCAAGAGGGGTAGGCTCTACGGTACAGGCGTTGGTAGAGCCCAACGGGGTCAGGTAGGACACGGCAATGTCCTATCTGGCCATTTTTTTTGGTCGGTGCACTTTACGCCCCCTTTCGCTGTTAAACGGCCTATTCGCGAGTTTAGCCAACCGAGCCTCAATCGCCATGTAAGCCAATTCGTTTCGTATACCGATTAGCATCACTCCATTGTGCTAAAATTGTGGGGGCAACTGCAAGCGCTTGGGGGGGATATCGGCCAAATTTGCAAAAAAAACTTTTGACTACACGCTGTCACAAAGCAGGAAACACAATAATCATAAAATGTGTGTCAATAAGCGGTTACGTCGAAAAAAGTTGACAGGTGGTTGTTTTTTTCCATATTTGTTAAAAAGGGTGATTATGGAAGATGTCACAATCTCTTACTCTGACTCCGCAGTCCACCTATATTAGGTTCAATTTTACCTGTTTTAGCTGTTGGTCGTCATTGCCATCATCGCGGTGCTCATGGGGATCTTCCTTAATTGAGCCGTTGGTCGTCATCGCCATCATTGCCATTATGATGGCGGGATGGCGGCGCCTGGACCGGTATCATCTTGACAAAAAACAGCCGAGCGGCCCAAGCATATCTTTCTAACTTCTATGTAGAGGTAGTCGATTCATCCATGGGGGCAAGTACAAAGTAGAAAACGCTGTTTTGCCGAGGATGGAACGTCAGTTTGGCGCAACGCGGGAAGATGTCACTCCCTACTCCTCTTGCCCTCCGTCCAATGCCTCGAATAAAGCCCACGAGTTCGATGCGCATCTGGCAGCCAGAAAGGAAATGCAAACGTGCTTGCGCCGGGCCAATAGCCGGTTGTCCACCCGAAAAACCCCGTCCTCCTTATAATTGCAGGACTTGCGCGAACTTGCTGCATCCTGCTGATTCCGTTATCTTGGCCACATGAATGCCATAAGAAGCCTGCTGATAAATATTTGTAGCGTGCTTGCCTGTGCTGGCGAAGTGGTCCGATACGTCCTGATCTTTCTGCGGGCCATCCTCTGCCCCAAGGCCGTGCTGGCCGCCCGACTCCTGGCCGCGGAGAGCCAGTCGCCGCTTGTAAGCGCGGGATTGCTTCCAAGAATCAACCACGACCACGATTCACACCGGGCTTTCGGCTGCTCTGGGTAGTCCTCTCTAGATTTCTGAATAGGTGGGAAGACCTTGCCTATCTGATGCAGCCTGCAACCGTCAAGAAATGGCATACTGTTGCATTCCGGCGCTTCTGGCGGTGGAGGTCATACGGGAAGGGTGGGCGACCCTCGATTTCCGAGGAACTGCAGGGCCTGATTTACCAGATGAGCAAGGAGAATCCCCTGTGGAGCGCCGAAAGGATCAGGGACACACTAACACTTCTCCAGTACAACCCACCATGCGAGGATACGATCCGAAAATACATGTTCAAGCCGCGAAACCTTCGCAAGAGATCGACGACATGGCTGCCATTTCTACGTAATCACGTGGACGCATCATGGGCCATCTATTTCTTCACGGTCACGACGCTCAACTTCGCCACGTTGTATGTCTTTCTTGTGCTTGATCACGGGCGCCGTGAAGTCCTCCATTTTGCAATCACACGACTCCATACATGGATTGGGTCATCCAGCAACTGCGTGAATCGATGCCCCTTGGCCTACAGCCCAGGTATCTTTTCCGGGACAATGACGGCATCTACGGCAGTGGCGTACGTGCATTTCTGGACAGCGGTGGCATAGAGGAAGTTCGTACCGCCTATCGAAGTCCTTGGCAGAATCCATTCGTGGAGAGATTCATCGGAACCTTGCGGCGAGAGTTGCTTAATCATGTGATCGTACTGAGCCAGAGTCATCTGGAACGGCTACTGCAAGCGTTCATCAAAGAGTATTATCATGTGGCACGACCCCATCAAGGTATGGATGGTGGCACACCTATGCGCCAAACAACGCCACGAGAAATCTCAGGTCCAAGCAAGCTTGTCTCCATTCCTGTACTGGGAGGCTTGCATCATACGTATATCCGTGTAGCAGCGTAGATCGAGAAGCGAGTACTCTGATAGTCATACCACAACGGCCTGCCGATGCCCTACCCGATCAAATAGAAAGTATTCTAGAGACCCCTTCGGCACAATTCGTATGGCCCACCAAATCACGAATTCTACTCGCCTTAGCATCTCATTTGGACCAAGATGGAGTTTTTCGTGTGGACACCATACCTGCGAAAAGTGTTGACGTTGATTCAGTTGAGCCAGGGGATATCGACCTCGCCTACCAACTCGAATTCTCTATGCCATTTGAGACCCCATAAATCGGTGAGGAAGACCTTGCGCGAGGAGCCATCCATAAACGCGACATTCACCCCACGACCGTGCCGGTCGATGCAGACCCTGGCCATGTCGTATCCCCATCCGCCAAAACTGATTGGGTCCTGATCTTCCCACCATTCCCGGGACGGGGTCGGCTCGCCGCCATTCGCCCAGGATCGATCCTTGATGCTGATGGGGTTGGTCCCAAACCAGGTACAATCCGACACCATGGGAACCTGGGCGGGATGTCGGGCCGCCATGGTGGTCTTCCAATGCCATTGGGGCTTATCTCTCCATCCATCGACGGAGGGGGGTTCTACCGAGTTGATCCAAAGGTTGATGCCATAACTGCCGTAGACCTTGTCCGTATCATCCGCAAACCGGTGGTTCACCATAATCGGGCCGGGCCCCCACCGGTGCACGGTGGTGCCAATACCACCTTCCGCGCCGTTGAGCCGACTTGCACTGGGGCACAGGCGTGCCTTGTCCATATTGCCGTACTGACGGGCGAGCATCAGCATCCAGTTGCCCTGATAGGGTACATCTGTCTGCCAGACATTATGCTCTGTCCAAAACTTGCCGTCGTTTTCCGTGATGTACGTGTGGAAGACCGTACCCCACTGGCGCAGATGGCCCTTGCAGACAGCGGACTGGCCGATCTTCCTGGCCTTCTGCAGCGCCGGCATCAGAATGCCCATCAGTAGAGCAATCACCGCAATAACGACTAGCAGCTCAATCAAGGTGAATCCCGTGTTCCTTGGCGGGTTGCTCCGCGTTGCTGTCGGCCGGTTCCACATTGTCTGGATCATCATTTTCTCGCCTCTACCTGTGCGTCTTTGGTCCCTTACCTGACATTTCCCATTTTACGTGGTTAACAAACATGTTTTTCTCCGTACGACATCAATAATCTTACCATGTTCACCTCGAACGATCGATAAACATCTTTTCCGGGCCAGTTTGACTAAAAATATGCATGAAAACACGTTTGTTTATGTCCCCGTCCTGTGCAAAAATCGACATGAAGGCAAAGAGCGTTTGAGTCACGACAATTTTAAACGGAATTGGGCTCATTGAAAACTGTTTAGAAACGTCCTGAACATAGATTGTAGCCTTTTTCAAATCAGCATGCCAGGAGCCTCTGGACAGCGAATGGATCCCCTGACCTAGCTGTTAATGTTGCTGCCGTCCTTCTGAGAGTATAGAAGCCGACTCCCTTTTGTGTGCGAATTCCGGCCTTTTGATCAGCTTTGAAAACTCCTTGCTGACCGAGTCATCCTTCACATATTTTTCAATCCCATCATTATCTTTGCTTCGTATGGTTCTTACCCAAGGATTTCCGCTTCGTGTGTAAAAAACAATTTCTCCTTCCTTAGGTGTCTCCTTGAGTGCATTTACAGTTTCAAGCCACAGTGGCAGATTCCTTGCTATGCCGGTCTTTCCCCTTGGAAAATCTACCCTGCCATTGTTTAGGTCTAGATTCTCCCACTTTAGTTGGGGATAATCAGTACGACCAAATCCACAGTTTAAGCCCAACCATATCATTGCTTGGATTTGTGTGCTTGCATTTTGGAGCAGTTCCTGGATTTGCTGCATGGTGAAAGTGGGCTTGTCATTTTTGGCGTTCACAATTTTCTTAACAGCTTTAAGGTTCGGGAGTTTTTCCACAATTTCATTTTCTAGCGTCCAGTGGTACATGGCCTTGATTGTCCTAATATGATTGTTAACGGTATGTGGAGTTCTGGCTGCCTTAATCAGTTTGCTGCGATAATTCTGTAGGTCGATTGTGGAAACCGCTGAGACAAGTCGATTCGAACCAATGAATTTCACGAAACTTCGAAGGATCAAGGTCTGATCATATAGGTGCCTGGGTTATTTCGCCAATTGCTGCTCGCGAATTCTGATGATCTAAATACGGTTCTATTGAATAATGGGTGGGTAAAGAAAGCGGAAAAGAATCTATTTCTATCGCTTCGCGTCATCGCAACATCCCTTTTGTCCTACCGTCCCGTCTCCGGTTTGCACTCGTCATGCCAGTCGTGCCTTGGTGTCATTCCTCCGTGCTGACCCTGCGCTTGGGACTACATTGATCCGCTGGCCGAACAACAGTCCTTTCCCTTGCCCCAAAG
>JADFMM010000099.1 GCA_022563885.1 Planctomycetota bacterium
GATCAGTTCGTAGTCCAACTTCATCGACTCCGCGACCTTTAGGGCCTGCTCCACGACACGGACGATGTTATCTTGCTCGTTGTAGCAGGGAAAAAAGAGGGTGATGGAGATGTTCCTGTCTGCCTCCTTCATGGTCCCCCTGCTGGCCTCACCATCTCGTTCGGGCCCCCTGCCAGTCACGTTCCGCAGAGAGCACCTTGGCTCGCTGGGTGTACCTGTCCGCCTCAACCGTGTTGTTCCTTTGGTTGGCCAAGCGGGCGAGATGCCGGCATGACATTCGCGCAGCCTCCAGGCGGCCCCGATAGCCATCCTGGTTGATAAAGACGTCCTTGTGCGCGTCAAAGTCGTCCGCGATTTGCTGGCAGAAGGTCGTCACCTCGGTATGGAGCGGCGTGAACTGCGCGGCGAGACCGAGCACTTCGATCACGGGCGCGGGCGTGGGATTCAACTCGTAGGCCTCGATCAGGTAGTCCAGCCCCTTCTTCTTGGCGCCCTCGCCGCGATCGTACATCAGATGATGACGTCCCAGGTTGAGCGCCCGCGTAAACTCATCGGGATAGAGAGTACTGCCCGTACGAATTCCCCTAAACAGGGCCTTTCCCTTCTCTGTCGTCGCATCCACAAAGAGCTTCTGCTTGTTGTTGATGAAGACGATGGGCCATTCGCTGTTGTACTCCAAGGCCCGGCAGAAGGGGCGGTCAAACTGTCCCTGGGGCACCAATGCCACCCAGACATCACGCTTTCGCAGCACTTGCGAAATCCACTCACCCATTTCGGGATAGAAATTCCGAAGATCAGGCTTCTTTTTCAGCAAACCGCGCCGGTAGCGCTGCAATTCGAGCTGAAACCTGGCCATCTCAGGACCGCCCCCCCAAATCTGATGCCACTGATCGAAGGCCTTGCGATCGTAAGCAGCCTGGGCCCGGCCATCCATGAATAGCTGCAGGGGCGTCTTGCCGGTATTCGGATCGGCGTCCTGGCCCCAGCCGATGAATCCCCCCTCGGTCCAATAATTCATCATCTTGCCGCTCACTCTGTTTTGCCGAATGAACTTGCAGGCACTGAAGGGCTTGTAGAACGATGCCGTCATCCGCATAAACACCGAACTGTAGTGCGGGTCCGGGGGCCAGGCATTGAGATAGACTTGCTTGAATTTGTAGCCAAAACACAGGCCGAAACCACAGATATTCAACGCCAAAACAGTAAACAGTGCCAGACGGAGGGGCGGGGATAACCAGGCGCCCCTCAATCCGGGTGGCGCTTTGAGATTGGCCCCAGAAACATCGCGGGAGCCGCAGCAAAGGAACCCCAGTAGCAGAAAAACCGAGAACAGAATAAAGAGAGAGATTCCGTAGAAATACTCGCGAAAAACGTAAAAATGTCCCACGTCCTCTATGCCATCACGAGCCATATCCAATGCCAAGTATCCAATTCCATAGAGAATGGGAAGAACAGCAATGAAAGCGGCAAACCACCAGGTGAGGGTACCGTCACTATCAGCTTCGGCGGGCCTTAACTTGGTGTGATCATGAGACCGTAATGCACTCAATCCCATCATGATTTGCTGAATCAGTAAAAATACGAAGGGACAGGCCGCGAAACCGGCAATGGGGATGAACCGCCGCGAGCGCATGGCCATGTAGATGGTCAAGGCGGCAATAACAGCGGCCGCCAGATCAAATCTGGGCCACTCATAAGTCGCTAACTGTTGTTTTTTCCTCGGCTTGATGGTTTTCGGTTGGTTAAGACGACTCACCAGAACATGAACGCCATGCCATGCAAAAACAGCCAACCCCGCCATCACAACGAGCACGAAAAAGGGTTCAGCGGTCCCCACTGGATTGGTCCACTGGAAGGCGGGATGCCACTCATGCACCTGGCGCCATCGTTCCGCGTGTTCGCTAACGCTGATCTCTAGTGTGTGAGTGATATTCGTCAGATGGAATGGATTGAGAACGATGATCGCTATGAAACCAGCCGCGCCTGCTGCGATAACGTGCCCAATCTGCGTCGGCTTCATCACGACTAATTTGTCTTTGAAAAATGAAACGAGCACACCCAAGTACACGAAGAGCGCATACAATCCCACGAACTGCCAGCGTGCTTTGGAGAGGTGCTTTTGGATGGCCGTCAGTTGATCAGCATTCAACACTTGCGGAATCCGTGGAAAAAGCGGAGAGAGTAGCACAAAAAAAACAAGCACTGTCGCGACCAGAAGATAGGCGTAAAGCGCGCTGTCTTTCACCCTGGGTACCGCCGCTAAGACGATGCCAATCACACAGACGACCAGCAGGAATTGCACAATGCTTGATGAAGCAGCCGGGATCTCCCCCAACAGTGGATGCTCAATTAGCTTTCCACTAAGTGCAAGCAGGACCAGCCATCCCAAGGAAGCATGAAGTGGCAAGGACCAGCGTCCGGGCAAAGCTGCCAGAACATGCAGCCCAATAAAGGGCATGAGCATGATAAAAACATAAACATAGCCACCATGCAGGTTGCACCAAAAAGCAGCGAGGGGAACGATTAGCCAAATATAGAGCACATTCCTATGGGTCGTCAGTATGAGGAGGAGTACAAATAGCGCAACCAGCAGATTTGAAAATCCCGCCGGACGCACATCCAAGAAAGATCGGCCAATGAAGAGGGCAAAGCAGGCGGACATAGCCGCTATGAAGGGATAAAGGCCCAGTTCCCGCCCGATGCGATAGATGCAAAAGACAGTCAATAGGTAAATCGCAAACTTCCAGTAGATTAAGGCATCGAAAAAGGGTTCTTCTTCCGAGCCCAAGCTGGTTGTCACGGCGTAAAAAAACACGTGGGTGAGCCAGTTTTGATTGATCCACCCCGTGGGATGCCAGTACCGGACGGTCTCCAAATCGAACTTAGGAAGAAGAATACGTACGATCCAGGGGACATCGGCCCTAACGGCCTCAGCATCGAGCTCAATCTGGGCAGCATCGACATCGACCATGAGCTTGGCCCAGGTGGGCCAAGCCTGTATCTCCGAAAGTGTCGGGCCTGCTTCATGGGAATTGGCGCTAAAAGGCTCCACCGTATCCACGCCATGATTGATGAAATGACGACCGCAAGCCATGGCCACCCAGGTGTCCCCCGCTGCCACCATGCGCGTGCAGGCGTACAAAGTCATGAATATCATCCCCAGCCACGAGACGATTTTCATATAACGCAGTAGGACAGCTTTTTGCCTGTCATCAGCGCCCAACGGTGATGCGGTATCTTGTTGCCTGCCTACTGACTTAGCCATGCTTCGAGTCTATCCAGTCCCTTGGTGATCTGCTCCAGTGAACAGGCGAAGCTCAGACGGACATTGTCGTCACAGCCAAAGGCAACGCCGGGCACAACGGCCACCTTCCTCTGTTCGAGTAACGCCTGCGCGAAATCCAAGCTCCCTTGGATCTGGGCGTCGCCGATCGTTCGGCCGAAGTGGGCCGACACATCCGGAAAACAGTAGAAGGCGCCTGTGGGCTGCGCACATCGCACACCGTCGATGCTGTTAAGACGATCTGCCATGACCTTTGCACGTTTTTCGAATTCCGCCCGCATGGTCTCAATCGCATCCTTGGACTCCGGGCCGAGAGCGACGACCGCGGCATACTGGACGAAGGTGACGGCATTGGAGGTCATGTGGGACTGTATGCACCCCATGGCCTTAATCACATCCAACGGACCCGCCGCAAAACCAAGCCGCCACCCGGTCATGGAAAAGGCCTTGCTTAGACCGTTCAGCGTCAAGGTGCGCTGATAGGCATCCTCACTTAATGCAGCAAAACTGATAAATTGAGTATCCCCATAGATGAGCTTTTCATACATCTCGTCGGACATGACGTAGATGTCGGTGCCTTCCAACACTTTGGCCAGGGCCGCGAGCTGAGCGGGGCTATAGGTGAATCCGCCCGGGTTGCTCGGCGAGTTGAGCACCAACATCACCGTCCTTTCCGTCATCGCCGCCTTGAGCAGCTCGGGCGTCAGACAATAGCCCTTGCTGCGATCCGTTTCGACGATCTTGGTAACGCCCCCAGCCAAAGTGACCGTCTCCGGATAGGTGACCCAGTAGGGTGTGGGGATGATGACCTCGTCGCCCGGATCCAGGATCGCTTGCATCGCCTCGTAGACGGAATGCTTACCCCCCACATTGACGATCACCTGGTCAGGCGAGTAGTCCAGACCGTTGTCCAGCTTTAGCTTGTCAACAATGGCCTTCCGCAGTTCGGGAATGCCGGCCACAGCGGTGTACTTGGTCTGCCCGGCCTGGATAGCCTCGATCGCGGCATCTTTGATGTACTGCGGCGTGTCGAAATCGGGTTCGCCCGCTCCAAAACCAACGATATCCACACCTTCCGCCTTCAATTCCTTGGCCCGAGCGGTCACCGCAATCGTCATGGATGGAGGGACACTCTGGGCTCTTTGGCTGATCTTCATCTCGTTCTGCCTCGTCGATACTATACCGGGACCGCGTGCACCGTAGACCTTAACAATCGTGAACCCACAACCTTGGATAGTCACTCCCCTGTCAAGGTGGTCTGCCCGCAACGGGGCCCTATTAGAGTCAAATCGACAGATCGGGTCAAGCAAATAGATCGGGTGGGCTGGGGGTCTGTAGGCCTATAGGTTTGTGGGTCGATTAGGTCAGTGGGCCAGTTGGTCAGTGGATCAGTGCGTCGGTGGATCCGTAATCGATACCGCGGATTGCCCAAGCATCTACTCCGTTTACCATTTTAAAGACAACGATCGGCAATGTGCCCCAGAAATGAATCAGGCCTTTGCCTACATTGACACCCCCGCCGAGCACTGATAGCCTAACGATATGGGAAATCGGATCAGGCCGTTGCGCCTCTCCTTCATTCTATTGCCTGCGGTCCTGTTGGGTTGCCGCTCCCAGGACCAGCCGCCGCCCGTCTGGGAGCAAGCCAAGATCGGGGAGCTGGGCGTGATCAATCCCCCGCAAAACCGCCCGTCCTCGCTGGTCGCTCAGATCAAACTCGAGGTCCAGGCCTTTGAGATTCCCGCGGAAAACGTCTCCGAACTCGACGAGATGTGGAGACCCTTGACTTCAAAGGGGCTACGATTCAAGAATCACGCCGCTTTCCGAGCCAATGGATTCCGAGTCGGCAAGGGCCGGGCCCACGATCTGAGCTGGGTCGTCGGCAAACTCCGCGAGGCGCAGGGCCAAAGGATCGACACCATCACGTTGATGCTCACCGATGATCTGGAAGACGACATTCGGATACGGCCCGTCTCCACCCCTCGGTCCCTCACCTTCACCACCATGGATGGATCGCGACAGGACACCACGGTGAATGCGGGAGTGTTCTGTTGGCGGGTGAAGGCGAAGAAACTAGGGCCTCCGGGTACAATCGCACAGTTCACGGCCTACCCCTTTTTCAAGATCCCCGTCCCGGAGGCCATTGAAGAATTGGCCGAGCTGGCCAGAAGCCGACAAATCGCCTTTTTGGCAGCCGCTTTCACCACCCGGTTGACCGAGGGAGACCTCATTGTCCTGGGTCCGGAGCGTTACTACGGAGACCAATCGACCCTGGGCGGCCTGCTGCTGGAGAACCCTCAGGGGCGTCTGTTCTACCCCAAAGGGCCCCAGGGCACTCCCGAAGTGAAGCCCACCCTGAGGATCCTGGTGTTTCGCTGCCTCAGCATGCGCTAGGGGACCGGCAGGATCGTAATCAGTAATCGAGTAAACAGTCCCTGGCCGAAACCGATTACTGATGACCGGGGACCGATTATGGACCCACAGACCTATTGACTTCAGCACCTTCCAAATCTCCAAATTCTTACGTTTTATAAGCGGGCTCCTACGAATATGCCATCGCCCCTCCCCCTCAGGGCAGACTCTTTGACCTTGGATTTTTGACCGAAACGTGGTATAGTAAGCCGTTTGAAACAAAGTACCCAGAAGGAGTGTCCAGACCCATGAATAGCTCTGAGCAAAGACACGAAAGCTCTGCGCCAGATCAGGCGGAGGCTCCACTGACGTCTGTAAGCCAGGAACGCCTGCAGCTGCGGCAGACCCAGGCCAGTCTGGGAGTCCTCGAGAGGGCGATCACGCTGCTTAGCGCGGTGAACAAACCCCAGCGCTTTGTCCGAGCCGCCATGGTCTTCTGCAATGATCTGGCCGCTCAGTGGGAATGCGAGCGGGTGAGCCTGGGGGTCGTCACAGGACGGTACTGTCGCCTGAAAGCGACGAGCCACAGCGAACACTTCACACGGAAAATGCAGCTCATTCAGGCCATTGAATCGGCCATGGAAGAGTGTTTCGACCAGGACACAGAAGTCCTGTTTCCCGCGTCCGCAGAGTCGATCGCCATTGCCAAGGCGGCCGGCGTGCTTTCCCAACAGCATGGCCCCAGCGCCGTCCTGTCGGTGCCCCTGCATCTGGATGAGGGCGTCCAGGCGGTTGTCACCCTGGAACGTCCGGCCGCCAAACCCTTCGGCCCCAGCACGGCAGACGCCATCTGCTTGGCCTGCAACCTGTGCAGTTCGAGACTGCTCAACTTGCGGCTGCAGGACCGCTGGTTCGGGGCGAAGTGGTTCGATGCCCTGCATCGCGCCCTGGGCTATGTGCTGGGCGCCCGGCACACATTCACCAAGTTGACCTGTCTGCTGCTGACCGGATTCGTCCTCTTTGCCGTTTTTGCCCAGGGAGAGTATCGCACCAAATCCTCTTGCATCCTGGAGGCGTCTGTCCAACAGAGTATCTGCGCCCCTTTTGACGGATACCTCAAGGCGGTTCACATCGAGGTCGGGGATCGCGTCGGTCCCGAAACAACGCCTTTGGCGGAGCTCGACACCGTCGAGTTGCGACTCCAACTCGCCTCGGCCAAGGCGCAATCCCACAGTCATCTCAAGCAGGTCGATGCCTACATGGGGGCCGGAGAAATGGCCCAGGCTCAGATTGCCCAGGCCAATGCCGACAAGACACAGGCGGAAATAGACTTACTGAACTATCGCATCGGCAAGGCCAAGCTCACCTCTCCTTTTGAGGGCACCGTGGTGCTGGGCGATCTAAAGCGACAGATCGGTATCCCCGTGCAAACCGGTGATGTACTCTTCGAAGTGACACCTCTGGAGAGCCTGCGAGGGCAGGTCTTCGTCTCGGAGGATCAGATCCTGGACATCTCCCTAGGATTGACCGGCGCGTTGGCGACAGCCTCCTACCCGGGCCAGAGAGTCCCCTTCACCGTGGACCGTATCAGTCCCACGGCGGAAATCATCAACAGCCGCAACGTATTCAAGGTACAAGTGCATCTGTCAGCGACGCATGACTGGATGCGACCTGGCATGGAAGGGATCGCCAAGATCGACGTGGGCAAGCGCAGATACGTGTGGATTTGGACGCGTAAACTGGTCAACTGGATCAGACTGAAATTCTGGTTTTAGAATCTGGTTTTCGAAACGGGTTTTCGAAACGGGGGCGCTGCAGTGGGTGGCCCGAAACATTTGATGGGTTGAACTGAAGCATGGCTCAGGATCGTCCTACATTTCATGAGGCGTGGTACCGCGTCGCCGATCTGCAGCCGAGGCTCTTGTCCTCTGTGCGGGTCTTCCGGCAACAGTTTCGGGGACAGATTTGGCATGTCCTGGAAAACACGGCCAACAACCAATACTCCCGTCTCAACGCCAATGCCTACGCCTTTGTGGGCCTGCTGAATGGATCACGCAGCGTCGCCCAGGCCTGGCAGATCGGCAATGAACAACTTGGCGACGACGCTCCCACCCAGGGAGAGGTGATCCAGATACTCGGGCAGCTCTACAACAGCAATCTCCTCTATGTCAGCCTGTCGACCGACGGCGAAGCCTTGTTTAAACGTTTGCAGAAACGCCAGAGCCGCCAGATTCGAAGTTATTTCACCAATCTGCTCTTCATCCGTATTCCCCTGCTAGACCCCGATTGGTTCTTGAATAGTTGGTTGCCCTTGTTCGGTCTGTTTTTTAGCCGGTTGGGTCTGCTGGCCTGGTTCCTACTGGTGGGCACGGGCCTGGGTTTTATCGGGTCCAATTTCAAAGAGCTTTTCGCCCAGGCTCGGGATGTCCTGGCGCCAGGCAATCTTATCCTGCTTTATCTGACTTTCATTGTCATCAAGATCGGACATGAATTCAGCCACGCCTTTGCCTGTAAGACATTCGGAAAACTCAACAAGAATGGGGGACAGGTCCACACCATGGGCGTCATGTTTCTCGTGCTCTTCCCGCTGCCCTATATGGACGCCTCCAGCGCTTGGGCCTTCTCCAGCAAATGGCACCGGGCCGTGGTGGGACTGGCCGGCATCTTCTTTGAACTGGCGATCGCGGCGATCGCGGCCATCGTCTGGGCCAACACCTCCACGGGTACGACCCACATCATCGCCTACAATGTCATCTTCGTGGCCAGTATCTCCACGCTGCTTTTCAATGGCAATCCGCTGCTGCGATTCGACTCCTACTACGTGCTCTCAGACCTGATCGAGATCCCCAACCTCTCGCAGCGTTCCAAGGAATACATCCACTATCTGGTCAAACGCTATGCCTGGGGCGTCACGCAGGCCAGACAGGTTGCCACCAGCCTGGGGGAACGGCTGTGGTTCTTCTTCTATGGGCTGGCGTCGACGGCCTATCGCATCTATATCTCCATACGCATTGCCCTCTTCCTCAATGATCGGCTCCCGGAGCAGTTCTTCTTTTTGGTCCCCTTCTTCATCTTCTCCGCCGTGGTGGGCTGGGTCTTGATGCCACTGGGCAAGTTTGCGAAATACCTGTTCACCGGTGCGGAACTGCAACGCACCCGGACTCGGGCGATTTTCTGCTGTTCCTGCATCGTGGTCGGCCTGGTCTACTTCCTGGGGATCGTCGAGGTCGCCGATCACTGTCGTGTCGAGGGCATTCTGGAACCTGAGGACCTCAGGATGGTGTATGCCCAAAGCGATGGTTTCATTGATGAATTCGTTGATTCCGGCACACGGGTGACGGCCGCGCAGATACTGATGCACGCGACCAATCCCGACCTGGAAGCCCAGCAACGGATTCTGGCGGCCGAGCGTCGGCGACTGCTGGTTCAGTTGTGGATTGCCCAGACCGAGGAAACGGTGGCCACGCAGATCCTCGAGGAACAACTGGGGGCACTCGACGAACAGGTGGCGCGAGTCAACACGCAACTCGCCGATCTCAGACTCCGCGCCCCCATCGCCGGGATCTGGCATGCACCCGAACTCTGGCGTATGAAAGGTCTCCATGTCCGGAGAGGCCAAAAGATCGGCCAGATCGGCTCACCCGATGCCTTAATCATGCGTGCCACCGCCTCTCAAGCCATTGCAGCCCTGCTCAAGCTAGATCAGCAGGTGTACATTCGTCTCAAGGGCTATCCCCAGCACCTCATCACAGGACACTTTACCCTGATCGCCCCCATGGGCCAGGAGAACCTACCTTCACCGGCATTGGCCTACCAGGTGGGAGGGGACGTTGCCCTCCGCTCGGATGACACCGGCAGACCCAAAACAGCAGAGAAGATATTCGAAATCCGGATCGATCTCGATGTTCAAGCGCCCGAGACCTTTCGATCCGGCCAGCGGACCGTCGCCCGCATCGACCTCCCCCCCCAGCCCCTGTTGCGGCAGTGGTATCGTCTGGCACGCCAACTCTTCCAGCGGAGGTTCTACATCTAGATGGAGAACTCTCCTTCCACATGGCGGCGCACACTGGACCAGGGGCGTGCCTCTCGGCCACAGCTCGAGGGCCTGGATGTCTACGCACATCGGCTCCGCGGCTCGGCCCAACGCCTGAGCGGCACAAGACATCGCCTGCGGCGCCGGGCCAAGCGGGTCCTCGATCTGGGCCGGTTCTACCAAGATCTCTCGAACGACGCGTTGCGGGAGACTGCGGTCGAGATGCGAACGCTCTTTCGCTGCCGTCAGGACAAAGCGACGGATCTGGAGCGAGCCTTTGCTCTCATCCGCGAGGTGGCCGTCCGGCAACTGGGCGAAAAACACTATCTTGTCCAAGTCATGGGTGGATTCGCGTTGGCACAGGGGTCGATTGCGGAAATGGCCACCGGCGAAGGTAAGACGCTGTGCGCTACGCTGCCGGCGACCGTGGCCGGCTGGCGGGGCATGGGCTGCCATATCATTACCGTCAACGACTATTTGGCCGAACGCGACGCCCAGTGGATGGGACGGATCTACAGTTTTTGCGGGGTACGTTCCGATTTCGTCCACCAGGGCATGGAGCCACATGCCCGCAAGTACGCCTACCAGGCGGACGTGACCTACTGCACCAATAAAGAGGTCACGGCGGACTTTCTGCGTGACAGAATCATCTTGGGGCCCAACAGAGACAGCAACCAGGTCCTTCTGGCAAGAATCGTTGGCACTCAAACACGCCGGCTCAATCAAGTGGTTCAAAGGGGGCTCAACTACGCCATCGTCGACGAGGCCGATTCGGTCTTGATTGATGAGGCCGTGACACCCCTGATCATCTCGGGACCCGCCCCCAATACCGAGCAGCTCGACGCCTATCGCCAGGCGGCGACCCTGGCGAAGACCCTGTCACTCAACGTGGACTACGTCATTGACATGAAATATCGTGAGATCAAGCTCACACCCAAGGGCCGCCGACGACTGGAAGATCAGACTGCGGCTCTCGGTGGCCTCTGGCGTGTTTCGCGACGGGCTCACGAGATGGTCACCAAAGCACTCACCGCCACGGCGTTCTATCGCCGAGACAAACAGTATGTGGTCGACGAGCAAAAGGTGGTTATCGTAGATGACTTCACGGGACGTCTAATGCCCGATCGCTCATGGCGTGATGGCCTGCATCAGGCGGTCGAGGCCAAGGAAGGGCTGGAGTTGACCCCCGTCAAGGACACCCTGGCCCGGATCAGCTTTCAGCGTTTCTTCCGCCTCTATCGGAAACTCGCAGGCATGACGGGAACGGCCATTGAAGCGTCTCAGGAGTTCTGGAGCATCTATCATCTACCGGTCATTACCATCCCCTACAATAGACCCTGTCTACGTCGTCAGCTCCCGGAGGTCATCGTCCAAACGGAAGCGGAAAAGTGGGATCTTATTGTCGAAGAGATCGCCACCTTGCACGCGGCGGGACGGCCGGTGCTGATCGGCACCCGCAGCGTTCAGGCCAGCGAGCATCTGAGCCGCCTGCTCAAGGACAAACAGCTCGACCACCAGGTCCTCAATGCCGTCCGTCACAAGGAAGAGGCCAGCATCGTCTCCCTCGCAGGACAGCAGGGCCGCATCACGGTGGCCACCAACATCGCCGGCCGCGGTACGGACATCAAACTCGGTCCCCAAGTCAAGGCACTGGGCGGTCTGCATGTCCTCTCTGCCGATAAGAATGAGTCGGACCGCATCGACCGGCAGCTCTTCGGCCGTTGTGCCCGCCAGGGGGACCCCGGCAGCAGCAGCAGTGTCGTCTCTCTCGAAGACGAACTCATCCGACGGCACGCCCCAAAGGCCTATCAGAGACTGACGCGATGGAAGCCCCTGACTGCCAAGGGCCTCTTTCGGACCGCGCAGCACCGTGCCCAGCGCACGGCCCAACAGCAGCGTCGTCATGTGGTCAGAAGTGACCAGTGGCTGGATCAGCAATTGGGCTTTACCCATTCACTGTAGAGATTGGAATCGACGTCATGCTCATCGGCACGCTATCCGCAGATCTGGCCTTGCAGGGCGTCGTCTCGCTGAAGCAAAAGAGAAGCATTGTCAAAGGGGTGAAGGGCCGCATCAAGAGCCGATTCAACTGTTCCATCGCGGAGGTGGACCACCAGGAAAGCAAGATTCTGGCGACGATTGGCCTCGCCATTGTCTCGAACGATCGCCGATTCCTCGATCAACAGCTCGACAGCATCCTCTCCTTCTTACGGGCAGACGGTCGCTTCTTCGTCAGCAGGGTGGAACGGGAGGTGTTTAGTTGAGGAAGGGTGAGGGGTGAAGGGTGAAGGGTGAAAGGTGAAAGGTGAAAGGTGAGGGGTGAAGGGTGAAGGAGGAAGAGGAATGCCAAAAGCTAACAGCTAATTGCTCGTGGCTCTACCGTCTCAGGTAAGATAGTTTCTCGGGCAAGGGTATGTTGTTGCCGTACTGGTCTTCGCCATACCCTGAATCGGCCAGGAGCCGCAAGTCCTCCAATACCCTGCGGTCTCCGATGATCTTGACCGTCATGTCCAGACGAATGTCTATCTTGCCGTGCGCGAGCAAGCGACGCACTTCATTGACGGTGCACTTCTGCAGGATGTCATCTTCTGACCCCGCATCCTCTGTCAGATCCAAGGGCTGTTCATAGATGACGATCAGCCCCTCCTGAGCCAATTTGAGCAGCGCCTCCTGGATGTGTGTCCGCATGAACTCGGGTGATCCGTACTCGCCCGCCAGATTGAGCTGGGCAATGCGTTCGTCCAGGAATCGTCTTTTTTGAGCATTGATCTTTTCGTTGATGCGAAAAAGCTCCAAGGGGATAGCCACGTTTACGGTCTCATCACCCAACTCCATGCGCACATCGGTACCGTAGTGTTGGGCAATCGAGGCCGTCAACGTAGAAGGACGGACGTGAAAACCACGGTAAACTGGAATAGACACGTCGATCGCCGTCTCTTCGACATAGCGCTTGAGCATGGAGTGACAGAGGTCACGTGCCGCCAGCGTGTCGACGACCGTATAGCCGATAGCATAGCGGATCAGCACTTGCAGCAGCTCATCGGCCCGGACCAGGCTATTCAGTGAATCCGCCGAACCTTCCTTCGCAACATAGACATAGCGCTGAAAGTAGCCGGCCAGGGAACAACCGACCGAGAGCAGGTGCATGGCCACACTGATGTGTCCGCGTAACACCAGCAAATCACTGTCCACGTCTTCAACATCGGTATCACAGACATAGGTATCGTAGAGCGATTGAAGGTTGTGGAATTGATCCTCCAGGTTGCAGAGGGTCTCTTGATTGAGCACGTCCGACTTGAAGTGGCAGCAGTCGTCGGGCTCGGGCATGCTGACCCCTCTCAGACTGCGGGTCTCTTCGCTGAGGTTTAAGAATGCCGTGGCCAACAGGGTCACGGTTTCATACACATTGTCGATTTTTCGTGTCTCAACGTCATGGGGCAAGCGCCCCGGTGGGAGGGCTTCCTCATAGACCTCAACCGACGTGTGATCATGGGGGATGTCTAACCCTAAATCGGTGGCCTCCTCCAAAATCTGAGTCGACGCTTCGAGAACGATGGTGCAGACGTAGGCCAAGGCCTCCTCGGTCGCATCCAAAAAATCGCGTTCTATGCGGATCAAACGATAACCCGGCAAGGCATGCCGGATGTGCAGCAACTCATAACCCACATCCGCAAAGACGCGAATCGTGGTCACGCAATGCCGAAAGCGACGCCACCGTCGATTGTTTTTTGCACCATAGGTGTCCAGAAGCTCGTGGATTTCGATGGCCTGTAGCATCAGACGGCCGAGTAGGGGACGTGTTAACCCACCGAAGTGCAACTGGTGTTTGGGTACGTGGTTGGCCACCGAGAGGAGATACTTGGACCGCTCAGAGATGAACTCGGTAAATTCCGTGTCTGATATTGTTGTCGAGACCGCAGACAATTTAGCCACCCAATCAGTCTTCTTCCCGTCCATGCCGCCACCGTTGGCCATGCCCCGGCAGCGCAGACATATCGACAGATGCCGGGACCCTGTTTGACTAAATTCGGCAATTTTTATGAGCGGGCAAGCGCAGGCCGATAAAACCCGCCCACGGTGTATTGGCCGATCCCAGCAAGGGCTGCCCGTGTCAACAAGGAAAACCTCCGTCTGCGGTCAGTAATAGCGTCCCGGAGGGATCTCCGACGGCCCGCGTCGAGAGTTTGGTTTGCATTTCGGTGCACTCCGACCCATACTGGCGTGTTTAGTGGACCGGTTCGCAACAAAGGGCCGTTCGAGTGGGCTCGCATGGCCATGTGAGCAGTGCTTCTTCAGGACGCTTCCGATGGCCACGGCCAAAAATATGACTCTTTTTTCAGACCAGCGCAGACTGGATGCCGCCCGGAAAGTTATTGAACATGTCGGCGGGTTGATCGATGCCCGTTTCTCGGTTCGCCTTTGGGATCAGTCCATGGTGCCTCTGGGCCAAAATGTCGACCCGGATTTCTTCATCGCCATTAACAGTCCGGCTGTCATCGGCATGCTCCTGCGGAGACCCACCCATGAAAATCTGCTGCTCCAATATGTGAGCGGGTCGATTGACATCCACGGCGACTTGATTGATTTCGTGACGGCGGCCCGTGATGAGGGCTCGCGAAGCCTGAAAAAAAGATTGAGGGGCATCAAGAAGTCGTTTCTTCTCAAGCAGGCCTTACCCTTCTTGTTCTCGTCGCGCCGCGAGACGACTGAAAAGCCTAAGTACCAAGGCGACGAAGTGGGCCGAAAAGAGTCGCGCAGAGACAACCAAGGATTCATTCAATTCCATTACGATATCAGCAACGAGTTCTATGCCCTGTTCCTGGGGAAAGAAATGCAGTACTCCTGTGGATACTTTAGGACGCCGGACACGTCGCTCGACCAAGCCCAGCACGACAAATTAGACATGATCTGTCGAAAACTCCGGCTGCAGCCGGGCGACCGATTTCTGGACATCGGATGCGGCTGGGGCGGGCTGATCTGCCACGCGGCACAACACTACGGCGTCCAGGCCCACGGTGTCACACTGTCCCAGACCCAGTTTGACTACACCACCGAAAAGGTGAAGAGGCTCGGCCTTGAGAGCCAGATACGTGTGGAACTACGGGATTACTCGAGCCTCGAAGGGGAGTATGACAAGATCGCCAGCATCGGTATGTTCGAACATGTCGGAATCGCCAACATGACGCGATACTTCCAGAAGATCAAGTCCCTCTTGCGGGACAGAGGCATCCTCCTCAATCACGGCATCTGCCGCCGGGCGAAACGGACTCGCCGCGCCGCCCGCAAGATCAGACCCGAGCGTCGTCTTCTCTTGAAGTACATCTTCCCGGGCAGCGAATTGGACCAGGTGGGTCACACTATCGATCTGCTGCAAATATGTCGCTTTGAAGTGCATGATGTCGAAGCCTGGCGAGAACACTATGCCCTCACGGCTCGGCACTGGTACCGAGGTCTCATAGCGCACAGGGAGGAGGCCATAGAGATGGTGGGAAAAGAGAAGTTCCGCATGTGGGCGCTCTATCTCGCCGGCGGGTCCATCGGCTTTGCAGATGGATCGATGCACATCTGCCAAGTCGTCGCCAGCAGACGATCCAGCAAGGGCGCCTCCGGGCTGCCACTCACGAGAGCAGACCTATACAAAACTTCCAAGCCTTTTCAGGAAAGGAGCCAAGCATGAATCTTATAGCGTTTGTTAGACGAACGATGGTATTGATTGCCGTTCTTCTAGGAATCCCCCTGCTTCTGGCCGGTCCCCAATCGACTGACTCAGCAACTGTGGGGCTCGCATCGGACAACGTCGCGCCTCGGGGTTTCATTTCACTCTTCAATGGGCAGGACTTCACCGGCTGGAAGGTCCCCGCAGGCGACGGCGGGCATTGGAAGGTCATCGACGGCGTCATTGACTACGATGCCGAGAGTGAAGCCGAAGGAGACAAAAGCCTGTACCACAGGCAGGCGTACCAGGACTTCGTGCTCCGCATCGACTGGCGGATCAAAGAGACCCCCTACGTCAATCCCCGCATTCCCTATATCCTACCCGATGGGACCCATGCCCGCGACATCACGGGCAAGCCGATGACCCTGGCCCTGCCCGATTCGGATAGCGGGATATATTTGAGGGGGGCCGGCAAGAATCAAGTGAACATATGGTGCTGGCCCATCGGCTCGGGCGAGTTTTACGGCTATCGTATGGACAAATCCATGCCCCCGGAGGTCCGCGCCGGCGTGACGCCCCGTCATCAGGCCGACAAGCCCGTCGGTCAGTGGAACCGCTTCGAGATCACCCTCGTGGGTGACCGTGTCACGGTCGTTCTGAACGACATCAAGGTCATCGACCGGGCCCAGCTCCCCGGGATCGCCCCCAGCGGCCCCATCGCCCTGCAACACCACGGCGGCAAGCGCAACGGCAAGTGGAACAGTCCGCCGAGTCTTGTTCAGTTCAAGAATATCTTCATCAAGGAACTCTAGGCTCCACATCCCACGGTCTTTGAGATATAAAGAACTTTCGTGGTGATGGGCCCAGGTCGGCCGATCATGTCTTCCGCAAGCGGCGTCTGATCCCTGTCAATGGGAGGCTCCTGTATGTTCATACACCAAGGTAACCGCAGATCATTCCTGAAATCGGCCGGCGTCCTTCTGGCTTTGCCCGTGTTGGAGTCCTTGCCAAGGGTGGCGTCGGCCCGCGAGCCGTCGAAATCGCCCCGACGAATGGTTTGCATCGGCAACGAATTTGGCCTGTACGGTGGCTCCTTTTGGCCCAAGTCATTCGGCGCCGACTACGAGATGACGCCCTTGCTAAAGCCGCTGGAAAAGCATCGCAAGCGTTTCACCCTGTTTTCGCACCTGGATCACGATGTCAGAGGAGGGCACTTCGCGATTCACTGTTTTTTAACCGGTGTCAAGTCGTCTGAGGCGAAGGGGATGCCCGATGGCGGGATCAGCCTCGATCAGCAGGCCGCGGAGTTTGTGGGCTCGGCAACGCGTTTTCCCTCCTTGGCGGTGGGGTCGGATGATGGGCTGCATGGGGGGTGCCAGATGAGTTGGACCCGGACGGGCACGCGGGTGCCACCGATCGCGGGTCCACGTGAGCTTTTCAACGCTCTGTTCGTCCAGGAGAGCGAGGCGTCGGGGCGTCGGGCCAAGGACCGTATCGCCTTGCAGGGGTCGATCCTCGACGCGGTGCAGGGTGACGCCCATGCGCTGACCCGGAGACTGAACCGACGCGATAATGAAAAGCTGGATGAATATTTCTCGGCGCTGCGCGATGTTGAACTGAAGCTCAAGATGGATCAACAGTGGCAGGACGTTCCCAAGCCGCACGTCGAGATGAAGGAGCCGCACAACCAGGGACTGACCCGCGACCTCCCAGCCATCTACGACCTGATTGCGCTGGCACTCCAAACCGATTCGACGCGGATCGCGACTCTGGAAATCGGCAAGGGCTTCGCCGCTTCGGACCTGGGTATCAAGAGCGGGTACCACTCGCTGTCACACCACGGCCAGGCGCCGGAGAAGATCGAGAAGCTGGTGAAAATCGAGTTGTATCAGATGGAACAATACGCCCGCTTCCTGAGCAAGCTCAGTTCTATCCGGGAGGCTGAATCCGATGAGACGCTGCTCGATCGCACCATGGTGATGCTGGGCAGCGGCATGGGCAACGGCAACGCGCACACGAACCACGACCTGCCGATTATTCTGGCCGGCGGTGGTTTCAAGCACGGCGAGCACAAGCTCTATCCTGCGGAAAGCAGGAAACGCGTGCCCTTGTGCAATCTTTACGCCACGATGCTCCAGCGCTTCGGTGTGGAGACCGATCGTTTCGGTACCGGGACCGGTACGTTGACCGGCTTGGAGTGGGCATAATTATGACGCATCGCTTGCGAAGCGAATCGCTGGCATGCCGACCTTGGTTCATGATCCTGCTCAGTGTGGCGGCGGCGTTGACCTGCGCTCCACCATGCCAGGCCGCGAAGGCGCTGGCAAACGAACACCCTTCGCCGACAGGCGAGACATTCACCGGCACCATACGTCCCTTCCTGGACAGCTACTGTGTGCGCTGTCACGGCGAGAAAAAGCAGAAGGCCAAGCGCCGCTTCGACAAACTCTCCTCTCGGATTCGAAATGACGACGATCTCATCGATTACCAGGACATCCTGGATCAACTGAACCTGGCCGAGATGCCGCCGGAGGATGCGACCCAGCCGAGTGTCGCAGAGCGGCGGCAGGTCATCGCCATTGTGACCGACCACATCGGTCGCTTTCACCGTGCACGCAAGGGAAAGGGAGAGCGGGCCGTACTGCGGCGATTGAACTCTCGTGAATACCGCAACACGATACGGGACCTGCTGCACCTGAACACCACCATTTTCGACCCCAGCACCGGGTTTCCGCGGGACCAGATCAGCGAGAACTTGGACAACGTCGGAGACACGCTGATCACGTCCGGATTTCTCATGCAGTGCTATCTGGATGCGGCGGATCGGGCCGTTCGCAAAGCCATGGGCCCCCTCAAAAAGCCGCCCATTCAAACGTGGTGTTTCTCCGACGGCTTTCGTCAGCAGCCCGAGATTGACCAGGTGCATCGCAAGTCCAACAAGTACGAGTGGATGACGCTCTACGAGGTGATCGGCGCAGACAAGCACGAAGGAGCCTATGGCCCGATCCATGCCTTTGCCGAGGGCGTACCCTATGATGGCTATTATGAGATCCGCTTCAAGGCCGAGGCGTTGAATAGAATTAATCCCTACGACCCCAAGATGTTGGGCAACGATCCCAACGAGCCCTTTCGCCTGGGGATCCGACCCGGTGATCATCGGGTCGGTCGCCTGCACACGCCCCAACCGATCGAGCCCTTACTGGCGGAGATCGAGTTGGCCGACGGGGTCGGACAGTATAGGGTGCGTGTCTGGTTGGATGCGGGTTACACGCCCCGCTTCACTTTTTGCAACGGCCCCATCGACGTGCGGAACCTATATGGGCGGCTGGTGAAAAAATATCCAAATTTGTTCCCAGAGCCGCGTCGTCCTGGAATTGTCGAGAACCGATGGCTGGCGCTGGCCGAAGGCAAGATGCCGCAGATCCGGATCGATGACATCGAGATAGAAGGGCCTTTCCACGACGAGTGGCCGACGGCGGGTCAGCGGGCCATCCTGGGCGCCAGTTGGGAGCCGGTGCAGGCGACCGGCACAATCACCCAAAAACAGATGCGGGCCAGCCTGGGGGCGTTCGCCGCGAAGGCCTATCGTCGACCGGTCCAGCCGGAGGAAGTGGATCGCCTGATGGAGGTAATCCGGGTCCGTCGAGAGAGGGGGCATACGCCGCTGGATGCCTACGCCGATGGTGTGAAAGCCGTGCTCTGCTCACCGCATTTCCTCTATCTCCAGCAGCCGGAGGAGTCGCAGTCGTCCTACGTCCTGGCCTCGCGTCTCTCTTATTTCCTCTGGTCGTCGATGCCGGATCGGGAACTATTGGACCTCGCTCAAAGCAACGCCCTGCTCGAACGGGCTGTTTTGGGCGGGCAAGTCGACCGGATGCTGAACGACCCACGATCCGATGCGTTTATCGAGGGCTTTCTGGGGAGTTGGTTGACGCTGCGCGACCTGGGGGCCACCACGCCGGATCGGCGCGCGTTTCGAGCCTTCTACCTGGGCGATCTCGATCGGGCCATGCGCGAGGAAACCCGCCTGTTCACCCGGCACCTGATCGATTCCAACCTGGACATCGTCACCTTTCTCGACTCCGATTTCACCTATGTCAATCGGCCCCTGGCGCGGCTGTATGGGTTGAAGCTGCCCGAGGGAAGCGGGTTTGAGCGGGTGAGTCTCACCGATAGGCGGCGCGGGGGCTTGCTGGGCCAGGCGAGCGTGTTGACCGTGACGGCGAATGGGGTGGATACTTCTCCGGTCCTGCGCGGTGTCTGGCTGCTGGAAAACATCCTGGGAACGCCACCCTCACCGCCCCCACCCGACGTCGAGCCCCTCGACCCCGATATCCGTGGCGCTCAAACGATCCGTGACCAGTTGAAGAAGCACAGCGATACGCCAGCCTGCTACGAGTGCCACAAGAAGATCGATCCCCTGGGCTTCGCCCTGGAGAACTTCGATCCGATTGGCGGCTGGCGTGACACCTATGGCCATGACGCCCCCGTGGATGCCGCGGGGGAACTACCGGGCGACAAGCGCTTTGACGACATCGTGGGCCTAAAGGCTATTTTGGTTGAACAGCGGGACCAGTTCGCCTTAGCACTGACGGAAAAGCTCATGGCCTACGCCATGGGCCGACCGATGGGGCCGAGTGATCGACCGCACCTGGACCGGATTCTTGAGGGCCTAGAGGAAAAGGGCAATGGCTTCAGGGATCTGCTCCGTCTCGTTGTCTTGAGCGAGCCCTTTCGGGTGAATTGAGTGAGAGGCAGGCAGCGACCGAGCGGTGAATTGGGGCCTGGTTCGGTGAAAGGTCACGCTGTCCATCGTTGTCGTCGTCGTAATCGTAATCGAACCGGTGGATTGGCATGC
>JADFMM010000351.1 GCA_022563885.1 Planctomycetota bacterium
TGATTGGAACGCAACTTGGTAGTTAGCATCCTCATTTTCTCCTATTGTGTATCGGGAACATCTCCCGTGTCAGATTTGAGATGTTCGCAACGGTCCCCGTCACTCTCAGAATCAGGTTGACAAACAGGGCGTTTAGAACAAATATTTGGGCGCAAACTTGAAAGTTGCGCCTAGTTTTTAGACCTCAGGGTCTAGCACCGCGCGGCCAGAATCATATGGGTCGCCTTTCCCAAATCAATTTCTTGCAGTCAGGACAGTAAGGAACATTCGCCAAAGAGACAATGGCGATAATGCCGGGAAGTACGGCAAGCATGAGCAAGCATAATACAAGGAGAGCGTATCCGATCGTTTGTGCATCCAGTTGGCTTAGGGACCGGCAAGAAATAACTTGGACTTTTGAATGCCCAATTGCACCCCATCTTGTCCAACTTATTTATTGCCGATCCCTTAGGTCTGTACGAAATCTAAAGCCTCTAACGGCGGCCATCTTTCGGCAATGCGGACAATAGGCATTGGGTTGACCACACTGGGGACAACTCTTAGCATTCGAGGATAACTGGCCGTCACAGAGAGGGCATTTGACTAGTTCCATAGCATGTGCTCCGGGATCTCTCGATAAGACAAATACGAGATCCTCTGACACGGCAACTTATGCAATTCCGGTTCGTGTATACGTCCTCACGACCATGGCGATGGCAATACTGGTTCCCGCTGCACAGGCCGTTCCCAGCCGAAGGTGATCTTCAAATCCAAAGAACGCAACGGTGGCGAACGCTCCCATCAATACCGCGGCCTTCACATGGTCTCTGGGCCGCGCCGGTGTGGACCAGGTAAGCACCCAGAGACCTGCCAAGCCCCCACTGCACCATAGAGTGGTCATCGTGCCTACAATCATGAACGAAGCGACCCACGTTCTAGGTGACAATCGAAAGGCCACGGGCTCGATCATGAGCATCAATAAATAGAGAAGCTCCGCTATTGTGAAGCAGGTTAAGCAGTACACAAGAGATGGGCCGATGATCTTCCTTCTGATTTCATACATTTCGAAGACTCCAATAATCCTCTGCAGCATAGGGTTTCGCTAAGCGGTCGCGCAGAAATAAATTCACACTTTAGAGGGAGCAAATTGGCGTTAGATTGGGTCACGCCGATTGAGCGAATCCACAGGCGTAGCTATTCTACGTCGAGGAAGTCGTGATTGAGAAGCGGCCGAAGATAATGTCAAGATTGCCCCTATAAATGGGAAGTTATTTTTGCGCGGCCGCTAAGGTGACCTCAATGACGTACCGATTCAGAGACGCCTGAATGACTATGTTGGTACTTCTTGGCAGTTTGCCAGATCTTGGGAATCAACCCGACCATAATGAACGGGCAGAAAAAGAGTAGAAAAAAGAATCTAAAAAGGCGACCTGGGAAAGACACATCTCCGGACCAAATCTGTCGCCACATCTGACCCCAGATTCTTGCTTCCCATGGAATGCATACATAGGGCAGGCAGGTGGTGAACTTGCCACATGCTTCACCACAATTTGGACAATAGTCTGCGAGAAGATCAACTGGACGACAACATCTCAGACAGAGTGGAATCCCATTGCTTGTTTGCGAAATCTCACTATGCTCGGTGTTCTCGTTATCCATCATGATTTTTCTGACAACGCGTCACTCGGTCGTTTCCGCATTCGTCTGCCCTCGTTAGAGGGGTGTACTTGCCGCTTATCTACCACGGCCATTCTCACTGGCCAGGGTGATTTCGTCCAGGGCCGGTTTTTTAGGACTCGCTGAACGCTTTCCTTTGACTGAACGTCGCGAGCGACACAAGCACTTGACGTAGCCCACGCAGAGTCAGCCCTGGGCAATCCCTATGCCTTGGTCTCCGCCTTCAGGACAGACGAGGCCGCTTGGATCATACCGGCGATGTCTGCCAGGTCGGAGGGGATGATCATGGTGTTGTTGGTCTTGGCCAGTTTGCCGAACTCGTTGAGATACTGCTCAGCGATGCGCAGGTTGACCGCATCCCTGCCACCTGGGTCGTTGATGGCGATGGCAATCTTGCGGATACCTTCGGCGGTCGCTTCTGCGACGCGTTCGATTTCAACCGCGCGTCCCTCTGCTTCGTTGATGACACGCTGCTTCTCGCCCTCGGAGCGGGCGATCAACTCTTGCTTCTCCCCTTCCGCGCGATTGATCTTGGCCTGACGATCGCCCTCGGACTCCGCGATCTGGGCTCGCTTCTCCCGCTCGGCGCGCATCTGCTTCTCCATGGCATCCTTGATGCTCTGGGGCGGAACGATGTTCTTGACCTCGTAGCGTGTCACTTTCACGCCCCAGGGGTCCGAGGCCTTGTCCACGGCGTCCACAATGACGTGGTTGATTTGATCACGTTCTTCGAAGGTTCGATCGAGATCCATTTTGCCTATCACGCTACGCATGGTGGTCTGTGCCAATTGCGTAGAGGCGAAGCGATAGTGGTCGATGCCGTAGGAGGCCTTGCGGGGATCAAGGACCTGCATGTAGATAATGCCATCCACCTCGACGGCAATGTTGTCCCTGGTGATGCACTGCTGAGGCGGGACATCCACCGCCTGCTCTTTGAGGGTGTGCCGGTAGGCGACCTTGTCGATGAAGGGAATCAGGAGGTGAAACCCGGCTTCCAGCGTGTTGGTATACTTGCCGAGACGTTCGACGATGTAGGCCTCTTTCTGAGAAACAATACGGATCATCTTGAAGAAGACGATCAAGACCAAGATCACTATCCCGATGAGAATGGTGGTCTTAACTGGGTCCATGGTGACAGCTCCTTTCCACTATATCGGCTTAACTTTGAGTGTGAGATTCTCTTTACTGGTGACTTCCACGCTCGCACCCTCTGCGATGTCTCGATCAGCAAAGGCCGACCAACGGGTGCCGTGCAGCTCGACCTTTCCCCCCGCCTGCGGCGTGATCGCCTCCACCACGACGGCTCGCTCTCCCACGAACTCCTTCAGAGTCTCTGTCAACTCCTGGGCGTTCCGTGTATGCCCCAAGAAGACCCCTTTGAGCTTCTGGCGGAGCACGAGCAACAACAGAATCGACGCGACCATAAAAATCACAAGCTGAAGGTTGAAAGACACAGGCACTACCAAACAGACGATGGCCACGATCCACGCGCCCACAGCGAAGAAGACGCAGATGAGTCCGGGCAACATGAACTCAAGCAGGAAGAACGCGAACCCTACCAAGAACCACATCAGTTCCGGTTTGAAGAATTCTCTGAAGGCTTCCATTGTTTACTCCTCATCTTTCACGATGACGGCGGTCCCATAGGCCAGAATCTCGGAGGCGCTCCTCATGATCTCCGACGTGGCGAAGTCGATGTGAATGATCGCGTTGGCACCGAGAAGCTCGGCCTCATGGACCATGCGGTCCAAGGCCTGTTCCCGGGACTCTGCCATGAGTTTGGTGTATTCTTGGATCTCTCCGCCGACGATCGTACGCAGGGCGGCGAGGATGTCACGCCCACAGTGACGGGCCCGTACGGTATTGCCCTTGACCATGCCCAAGTGCTCGACGATGGTCTTACCAGACAGGGTGTCCGTGGTGGTTAAGAGCATGATCTATCTCCTTACGTCCTTATAGCGATCTCGTTGCCAGAAGTAGAGCCTCTCCCGCAGGACCGAGACGAAGAGGATCGAAAGTCCCAGGATCAAAACCACCAGGCAGACTTTAAACATCAGACCCACGCCGGGGTCAAGGATGACCGCTTCGACCACCTTGCATCCGCAGCAGATGGAGCAGCTTCTGCAATTCTTTAAGGGCAAAGGTATCGCCCTGATACTTTGGCAAAAACTGGTACCTATAGAAATGCACGGCTTCTTTGATTTAAACGGCGAGCACATGCCGTTCAACGTCACAGGCGAGGCCCTTATTCAGTTGCCACCTCCTGATCCGCAGACCGGCGCCGCTCCAGTAGAAATTGTGGCCTTGGAACTCAAGAGCACAGATCCGATCAACGTTGCAGTCGGACTCGACAACCCCGAACAGTGGCAGGTCACGATGATGCTGGAACCGGTGAATCATACCGGAAAGCTGAATCTCGTCGCGGGTCAGATGCCCAATCTTGCTTTCCATAACGCAGGACCGAACCAGGAGATATTGATAGCAGATCCAGATTTTGCCCATGAATTCGGCGTTTTCGGCTGCGCCCCCCTACATTCCCTCGGACGCAAGCATTTGGTTACCGCAGGACAGAATCCGGGTCAGGGACCGGCCTTCGTCCAAATCATTCACTTTGAACTGGGACTGCCGCTCCGAGTGCCTGTCATTCCCAACGGTTCGGGAGTGGTCCAAGCAGAGGCGCCTGTGAATTTCCCGGATGAGGTACTAAGGGCAGCCGTGGAGAACAAGCTGGAGGTCTACGAACCCACGCCTCAGGACATGCTTGGTCTGACGTCTCTGAAGCATGTCATGGGGTGGACGTCTCAAGACGAGGGTATCACCGATCTGTCAGGGCTTGAATTCGCCGTCAACCTCCGCGACCTCAATCTTCGGCTGAACAGAATCGTTGACCTATCGCCGCTGGCTGGGCTCACCTCCTTGGAGACGCTGAATCTCTCTCAGAATGAGATCTACGACCTCTCGCCCTTAGCCGCACTCTCCGACCTCGTGGACCTGAATATCCATGCAAACCACATAGACGACATCTCGGTACTGGCAGGCCTAACCGGTCTTCGGGACCTGGATCTACACACGAATCGCATCTTCGATCTGGCCCCGCTTTCAGATCTGGCGAACCTGCAAACGCTGATGCTCTTCGAAAACCAAATCACCGATATTTCCGCCTTGGACGGGCTATACAGTTTGCGGTCTCTCGATCTACGCATGAACGATACTCTGAAAGATGACGCCTACTGCTTTGATATGCAGGAGATCGCGAGTCAGAATCCTGGCTTGGACCTAAGCTATACGGCCCGGCTTCAAGCGCCAACAGGCGTCCGGACATCTTGGGGCAACTTTCAGGTCCACATCAGCTGGGATGAGATTTGCAATGGTCCCGAAGTGACCAGCTACTATCAGGTCTCCCGCGCGACGTCGACTCTAGATGCCAAGGTCCCCATCTGCGATTGGCAGACCGCGACCTTTTTTGAAGACAGGACAGCCGAGCATGGGACGGGCTACTACTACTGGATCCAGATGGCGTTGGACAGTCATGGTCGGAAAGTTGGCCATTATAGCGCACGGCGATGGGGATCGCGGGGCGGACCCCTTGTGGCACTCTCTTCTACGGCAGGCGGCTCCATCACTGCTCCTACGAACGACGCACGAATTCTCAGGGGTGAGACCATCACGATTACTGCCGAACCTGCAGACGCCGACCTATTCGTCTTTGTGGGCTGGACAGGAACAGCCGTAGACCAAGGGAACGTCGCCGATCCAGGGAGTCCATTTACCAGCCTAATAGTGGCCGAGGGAGCTACCCTAAAAGCAAATTTCCTGGCCCCAATTGCCACCCTGATGTGGGATGACAACGGTCCTGCCGATCCTGGCCCCCA
>JADFMM010000100.1 GCA_022563885.1 Planctomycetota bacterium
GCCTTTCGCACCACCTTTTCTGTTGTACTTCCGAGCAGCACGTGGGCGATCGCGCCCCGGCCGTGCGTGCTCATGACGATCAGGTCGACGCGGTTTTGTTTCGCGTAGGTGATGATTTCCAAAAACGGGCGGCCGAGTACGACGTTCGAAATCGCGGGCGTGGTCAAGTCGGCGAAGGTTCGTTCGCAGAACTTTGCCATCCGGGTGCGGCCGAGTTCCAGGATCTCCTCCGGCGGTGGACCTAGCGGCAGACTTTCCGGGCCGATGGCGCTCCAATATTGACACGCGTCGTCAACGACGTGTAAGCAGTAAAGCTGTGCGTCGAAACTCTCGATGAGCCCGAGCGCGCATTCAACGGCGGGTCTGGACGCGTCGGAGAAGTCGGTCGGCACGAGAATGTTGGCGAAACGGATCGACATGATCGATCTCGAAGTCCAACGGGTGACAGAACGGACCACGGCATGCTATGCGGCATTGCTGGGTGGGTCAATTTCCCAGGTGGCTGCGCGGCCGCAGCCGCCACACAGAAACTGGGATTGGTCGATAGCCCCGTGACGGTCCGCATGCCGGGCGGTGCCCTGAGAATCGACCTTGAAGAAGAAGGACACGTCTTCTTGACCGGGCCGGTGGAATACGTCTTCGAGGGGGAGATTGCGTCGTTTCCTTAGGTCGGTGGGTCCTTAGGTCATGTAGGTCTTTGGGTCGGGTGGAAGTTTCTTGTTTTTATGCGCTGCCGCTTTTCTCTAATTGCCCCTGCGGCATCGACAAGCTGTTCTCTTCTGAGTGGGCAAGCCCGGCACGTGTGACCGAACTTGTTTGACCAGTGGAGCCTGGCGGAGCACACGGGGCAGTTGAAAACTGATAATTGAGAATTGAAAACTTAAAACTGCTAAGCCACCGCCAATTCACATTTTGCAATTCTCAATTTCCAATCCCCCTCTCGACGGACCCAAAGACCCACCGACCTACTGACCCCGGCCAAGGTGCAGTCTTTGCGTCTCTGCGCGCGGCACTTCTTGAAAAAAGCGTCAGGCGCTCTGCGGCTCCTCGCGGCCCACGACGGTGTCGTCCTTAAACAAGGCGACGAAGAACAGGGTCACCAAGACCGCCATGCCGATCGGCCACAACCACACGTTCTTCCAGACATGTCCCACGATCTGTTCCTTCCCTTCGACAACCTCTTTAAGAGCATAAATATCTATCACCCAGCCCGCCAGCATGACGGCGAATAACCAGCCGAGCCCGAAGGTGATCGATGAAATGAGCCCCTGCGCCTGGGCCTGGATTTCCTTGGGGGCTTTCTTGTCGATATACAACTGCCCCGTCACGAAGAAGAAATCGTAGCACACTCCGTGCAAGGCCAGCCCCAGGTAGAGGAGGGGGGACAAACTTTCGGTGGTTCCAAGGCCGAAACAGACAAAACGAGCGGTCCAGGCCGTCATGCCCATCAACAGCATCTTCTTGACACCAAAGCGCGCGAAGAACCAGGGCATCAGCACGAGAAAGATGACCTCCGCCATCTGACCGATACTCATCTTGAACTGGGCGCCCTTCATGCCGATTTCATTTAAAAAGAGGTTGCAGAACTGCCAGTAGAACATCGCCGGGAACATGATCAGAAAGGAACTGAGGGCGAAGATCAGGACGTTGCGATCTTTGAACAGCGCCAGGGCCTTCAGTCCCAGGACATCGGCGAAGGTGACTTTTGACTCCGCCACCTTGGGCGGTGTCTTGGGCATGAAGAACGCCAGCACGCCGGCCAGCAGACCAATTCCCGACCCCAGCACCATAGGAATGCGAGTGGCCTCAATGTTTCCCTCGTAGCCTAGAGCGGAGGTGATCTGGTCGCTGAAGAGGGCAATGGTACTGACGGCTATCCATCCAAAGGTGCCCATCACTCGGATGCTAGGGAATTGCTTTCCAGGATTGTCCATCTGATAGAGAGCGATAGAATTGGTCAGGGCCCAGGTAGGCATATAGCAGAGATAGTGAGCCAGAAGGATCCAGAAGAAGACCATGGGTTGTTTCACGCCCTCCTCATCGACTGCCATGCGACTGGCGTAGAACAGAATCACCGCCGCCAACAGATTGAGCACGCCCAACACCTTCTGCCCCGAAAAAAAACGATCGGCCAGCATCCCCACGAAAAAAGGCGAGATGATGCAGCCCAGCGCAAAGGTCGTACCTGCCGCAAAGGCAATCTGGACGCCGGTATATCCAATTTCCTGGCCGAGATAGGTTGTCAGAGGAATCACCCAGACGCCATTGAACGCATACTGCAGAAACATCATCACGCTCAGGCGAATTCGGGTATCTGTCGACATGGGTGTCATAGGGCAGGTCCTTGATGTGGGGGGTTAAGGGTACGCATTGGCGAGAATGATACCCGCAAACACCCAGGCAAAAAAGACCTATTTTCGTGGAGCGGGAGAGCAACCGAGGAACTTTTTTCCAAGAGGCTTGAACAAAACGGCATTCTCACTATAGTTAGCTGACAAATGTAATATTGTCCATAAACCAGCATTCTCAACCCTCTAAACAAGGAGATGTATTATGTCATTCGAATTACCTAAATTGCCATACGGTTATGATGCGCTCGAACCCCACATCGATGCTCGGACCATGGAGATCCACCACACGAAGCACCACCAGGCCTACATCACCAAGGCCAATGATGCCCTTGCCGGAACACTCCTGGAATCGGTGGAGTGCCCCTTCGAACTCTGCTCTCGCCTGGGCGAGTTGCCCGCGGACAAGCAGGGGCCGGTGCGCAACAATGGCGGTGGCCATGCCAATCATAGCTTCTTCTGGGAAATCATGGGACCGGGCAAGGGCGGCAGCCCCGCCGGCGACCTGGCTAAAGGCATCGACGACGCCTTCGGCAGCTTCGACAGCTTCAAGGAAAAGTTCGCCAACGCCGCCGCCACCCGCTTCGGCTCCGGCTGGGCCTGGCTCTCCAAGAAGGGCGACGGCAGCCTCGCGGTCTCCTCGACCCCCAACCAGGACAATCCCGTCATGGATCAGAGTGGCACCCCCATTCTCGGTCTGGACGTCTGGGAGCATGCCTACTATCTCAACTACCAGAACCGACGACCCGACTACGTCGCGGCCTTCTGGAACGTCGTGAACTGGGAAAAAGTCGCCGAGAACTATGCCAAGCAGCCCGCGGCCAGCAGCACCGTCGGGTAAGGCGTCCTTCCACACAACAGAGATCACAGAGCCCGCCGGATCACAATCGGCGGGCTCTTTCTTTTCCCGAATGGTTCACTGCTGTTGCTGACACTCATCACCAGCACGCTTCCAGATCGTCACGGAGTGATGACAACCCGTCTACGTCAACAGAGCGCTAGTTGAGAAGTGCAAATCGAAAACTGTGTTCGGATTGCGATGAGGGCATTTTGGGGTCGAACTTTGCAATAGTTCAAATGCTCTGCGCGGTGGACACCCTACTGATCAACAATATCCAAGTCAAAAGACTTGTAAGTGACATTGTCCAGAGCGTCCCGTACACGGAGTGTGACAACGTGCTCCCCGACGTCTAGGTTCTCGATCTCCAAAGTAAAATTCTCCTTGGTGGTGTCATAGACCAAATCATCGGGAATCGCCGCCTGCCACTCTTTGTGGCCGTCGACAACGTAGTCGAGCTTGCGGATCACACTGAAGTCATCACGAATCAGGATGTCCAAGGTGGTTTTCTTCCCCCGCTGTTCGATGAAGTGACCACCCACTTTCGGCCCCGTGTTGTCGATGACGATGACCTCGCTGATCCGACTGCCGGTCAGGCTCGTTCCGGCGGTGTTGCTGCGATGGTCGCTGGCGACGACGCGAAACTCGTAGCGTCCATCCTCGACGGTGCGACCGTCCCATTCGTATTTCGTCTCCTCATGCTTGTCGGTAAGTTCGATCCAGTGGGTTCGTCCCGCCCTACGGAAATAGAGGGTGTAGATCAACTCGTCATCGTTGTCGTCCTTGGTCTTGTAGCGAATCTCATAGAGTCCCCTCTTGGCCGCCGTGCGACGTCTCACCAAGTCGACCGATGTCACGATGGGGGCCAGGTTGGGAATGGTGCTGGAGACGGCGATTTCACGAATGAGGGGTGTCGCGCTGCCGGTCGCACTCTGTAGAATCAGTTTGTACTGACAGAAGCGGCCCAGGGGGCACTCCAAGGGCGTGGGCTCCGTGACATGCAGCGGGACGCTCCACGCAGAAAAGGTGGGATCGTTGACATCCTTGACATTACCACTGCGCGAGGAAAGCAAGACTTTGCAGCCCGGGGGCACGTCTGCATCGATCTGGAGTTTGCCCCAATTCGCAGGTTGTTTCGCGTCAATGAGGTCGGAGAGGTATTCGCCTTCCCGGGCGAACTCATTGGCGAGGCGAATCAGCTTGGCCGGATTGGCGGTCCCCAGGAAGATCGCGTCTGGGGCAACGGCCACACTGGTGACTTGCGAGGCCTGAACGTCTTCGTATAACACCGTCTGTTCCTCTGAAACCGGGTCCACCAGGAGCAGTTGCCCTTCGTTGCCGGTGCCGATGAGAAGCCCCTCTTCGGACTGGGCCAGACAGAGGAAGACAGCCATCTTGTTGGCGATGGCCGTCACATACCCGGCCCGACTGATACGGTAGAGGACACTGGTCGTTTCGGGTCGGGCGCCTTTGCGCAGGGACGCTGGCAGCGGCTTGCTGGGCGATTTTTTTTCGCTGTTGGCGATCTGGAGCCGCAGCCCGCCGTTGCCGACCGAGGTCGGTTTGCTCGCAGCGGCGCTGGGTTCGGGGCGGCCCGGCAGGGGCAGTTGCCCGGCAAAATCGGCCTCTCGCTTGACAATGCGGGCCGAGGTGGCAATGGCATAGAGATCGCGCATGCTCGGATCCAAGGCATCGGCGAAGAGCAGCGAGGAAATCTCCGGTTTGCTGCTGTCGTAGAGGACGGTGGCCGTCTGATCGCGAGGGTTGAGCTTATAGACCAGGCCCCGGTCGTCACTGCCGGCGTAGAGAAAACCGTCACTGACGGAGGCGAGGGACAAGATGTTCTTGTCACGACTGTCATACACGAGTTGCGCGGTCTTACCCAAGGGGTCCAAGCGGTAGACCTTACCCTGCGGCCCGGTGGCCAGATAAATATTGCCCGAACCGTCGGTGAGAATATCAAAGATGTAGGTGGCATCTTGCGGCCGAAACAGGATTTCCCGGGCCCCGGCCGAAAAACGGGTGAGCCGGCAGGCAGGGCCACTGAATCCCGCCAGCAGCCTGCCGGTCATGTCCATGCCCAGCGCAAAGACGTGTTCATTGGTGATCTTGTCCAAATCATTCCTGTCATCATACAGGTCCATGGCCTGGACCTGATGATCGGTCTCCAATGGGTACATCTTGGTGAGCGTACCAAAACTGTGACGATAGATGCCCCCATTGGGGCTGGTTCCGAAATAGACGGTCGTGCCCTTGACCAAGATACTGTTGACGGACCACACGCCCTCAAATTCGTCGGCTAGGACCTGCGCCGCTCGACCCAACTGCAGCGTTCCCCGCGAACCGATGATGATATTGGTGACTTTCCCTTTGTGCAGTTGGGCGCCGGTGGACTGACGATGGATACGACTCGTCACGGCCCAACTCGATGGCGTCGTCACCCACCACAGGATCAACAGTATGGCAAGGCTTTGTCGGAAAACTCCGTCGTGGGCCCGGGCCCGAGAGCGAGCCATTTTGTCGCCTGGCAAAGACGGCGAAGCAGGCGATGTTCGTGCTATCGTCGATGCAGCCGGATGCGGCCAGGCGGAAAAAGGGCCGCTCGCAGCCAGATCGAGTTTTCCGACACAGCCTAGTTCTTTGAGATGCAGAGACGCTCTCTCTCTCATGACGACTCCCGAACGGAAATATGGGACCGCAGTTGACCGGTCAACGGTCCTGCGCTGAACACCCTACAACCCACGACAAAGCCTATTTCTTAACAACGATTCTGGCCCCATGTTTGTTCGACACGATAGCCCTGATGGCTTTCTGGGTCTCCAGCCACGGCACGTAGGGGACGATGCGCACGGTTCGTTTGGTGCTCTGCAGGACCAGGGACTTGGTCGCCGGCAGGTCCGGCAGTTCCGTACGCTCGACGGTCACGCCGTTGGCCGGGAGTTCAAACAGACAGAACAGCCGGTCCCGGCGCAGACTCAAGACATACTCCAGGGCGTCCACCAGGCTGGGCAGATTCAATGCCAGCATGCGGTGTGAGGCCACCCGTCTGAGGTGCTGCGCATAGTCATAGGGTCCACACACGGTCAGTTCATATTCTCCGTCGGCAAGGTCCTTGGGGACAGTCACTTCGAACGTATGCGCTTCTTTGCGGGCCTGATAGGATTCGACCACCACCCCCACGCGAATCGTTTCACCCGGCCGCACCGTCAGATCGGAGACACTGAGGGAGGAGATGCGCGCCACCCGAGTTTGGGCCACCACCTCGACGCTAAGTTCCACCTCTTCGATGAGAACCTCGCCAAAGGGATTGTTCATGAGGAGCATGATGGAGCCCAGTCCCTCGCCCAAGAACTCCCGCAATCCGTTATTGGTGGAGACATTGGCAAAGCGAAGATGCCGACCTCCCTGGAGTCTTATCGCGCCTTCGTACAGGACCGTGTGCTCCGGGGGAAAGCCGCCCAAACTCTGCACCGCGCCTTCAATGGTGGCCTTGAGGAGTAGCGGTGTGAGCAGCTTATGATAGGCCACCTGACACTGGAAGTGGCGGGATTCAACGCTGTTGATGTGGCGCACCGTCAAAAGCAGCGGCAGCGTCCGCGCCGTTTCACCCAAATGGCCGACGATACCGGTCGGCTCGTCAAAGCGGAGCGCCCCGACCACGGCCAAGGTGCTGGCCAGCTTGAAGGACTGCTGCAGGTTTGAGACGACCGTGTGCACGTAGCCGGTCGCCATGGGGAAGTCGACCGCACCCAGACCCATGAAGTAGTGACCAAAACCAAACACCTTGTTGCCCCGTACTTCTGTCACGGTCCCGAATGCGGCTAACTCAATGTCACCGCGGACCAAAGGAACCACCAGCGTCCCTCCCGGCGTCAGACGTCCCGCTGTGTTGAGCGGCGCCCGCCCCCCGTAGGCCACCGCCTCCAATCCCAAGGGGGTCAAGGAATCCTGCATGCCCGCCACCGCCTGGGCCCCAATGCCCGAGACCATCAGTGGGACCAAGGTGCGATGTCCGAATGTAGGAGCCAGGCTCGCGCAGCGACGCGTCCACGCCGAAGCATCTGCGAACCGGGACAAATCGATGGGCTCTCGGAAGTCCCAGGGGAGCGAGTCACTCGACACGACGTGGCGCCCACTTGCTGAGGATCCCGCCGCGTGTCGCGTGCCGATGCCCAGCATCTCTCGGATCGGGGTGACCCCATAGAGGGGGTCTGTGCTCAGGGGCCAGGCAAAGGCCAAGGCACCGGCCATGCGGCCCTCCACAAAGACGGGCGACCCGCTGCAGCCCGCGACCGGGCCGGTATGCAAAAAACGCTCATCGGTGCCTTTCACCAGAATCGCATCGTGACCGGGCGCATAGTTACGCATGACGCTGACGACATCGAGGTCGAACTGCTCCACATCCGTGCCGTCATAGCAGGTGAGACAGTAGGCCCGCATGCCGGGACTGATCTCATTGATGTCGATGTACAAGGCAGGGTCCCAAGCGCTCTCCAGATAAGAGGCGCCGGGTGAGGACCCCCCCCGAACGACCGTGGCGCCGCCCCCCGTCTGCCCCAAGAGTGTTGCAAGCAGAAGGCAATAAACAACGTCAAGCCGAACACTCGGTCTAACATTTCGGATCATCGGCACCCTTTCACTGGAGCAAGCGTGCAGGAATCTTAATTCCCGGCCTATGGCATTGCAAGGTAAAAGGGGTCGGTGGGTCTGTGGGTCTGTAGGTCTGTGGGTCGGTGGGTCCGTAGTCAGTAGTCGGTGATCACTGGTCAGTGGTCGGGTCATCGATTTTTCGGCCCTGCCAAAAGACTTTTTGCGAAAACCGGCTCAGCCGTCTATAATGCCGGGTTCCAATTTTGACGACGGCTCGACTCTATAGGGACCGATCTTGCAACTGGAGACAAACATGAAATCGGAACATCGGCATGAACTGAAGACAAACGAACTCGCCGAGTGGATGAGCAACTTCCCCACCTGGGCCAAAGAGAACGCGATGGTGCTCATCCCAACGGTGGTGGTGTTGGCCGGCATCGGCTTTTATTATTTCTTCTGGAGTCAGGGCAGTGCGCTCGCCGATGAGCGAAACCGGGCCGACTTCACCGACGCTCTGAGCCGACTCTTGCAGGTAAAAAACAGTGTTGCGGCGGGAATATCCGAAGACGCTGAGATGCCGCTGCTCATGGCCGCGGAAAACCTCGAGGGCGTGGCCGGCAGCAGCACCAGCGACGGCATGGCTGCCTTCGCCTTGATCAAACGGGCCGAGGCCTTGCGAAGTGCCGTCTTTTTTCAGACCCGGCAAACGCCGGAGGACATTGCCCTCCAAATCGAGAAGGCCCAGGCCAGTTACCGCGAGGCGCAGGCCAGGGCCGTCAATCACAAGACGCTGTTGGCCTCGGCAACCTATGGCCTGGGGCTGTGCGCGGAAGAACTGCGGCACTTTGATGAGGCGGCCCAGATTTATCGAGACCTGATCGCCAACAGCAACTTGAAGGGTACCGCCGCCCAAGCCAGTGCCGAGTATCGTCTCAGGACCCTGGATCGCTACCGTTCGGAGATCGTGTTCAACGAGGCCCCCGCAGAGGTCAACCTGGCACCAGTGACGATTTCGCTGGATGGCGCGCCCCCGGAAATCATGTTCGACGAGACAGCTGAAGAGGTCAACCTGGCGCCCGTGACCATTTCGCTGGATGGCACGCCTCTGACGGACACAAATACGCCGGCACTGGGCCCCGCCCTTGAACCGGCGGCTCCTCCGGAGGCTCCTGCACCTGCCCCCGTCGCGGACACCAACACGACGGAATGAGTGACCCCTCCATGGCATCTGAAACGCCGCCCCGGGGAGAACCCATCCTGATCCGAGTGGGTTGTTCGATCCGAGAGCGGCGTATCGATAAGTACCTCCACGGTCGATTCAGTCAATTCAGTCGTCGCTTCTTCCAACGTGCGATCAAGACGCACCATGTGAAGGTGGACGGCAATGGGGTCAAGCAGAGCTACAAGCTCAGTCACGGCGAATTGATCGAACTTGTCCTGCCCGAGCCGGAACCCACCGAAATCACACCGGAAGCGATCCCACTCGACATCCTCTTCGAGGACGAGGACCTGATCATCCTCAACAAACCGGTAGACATCGTCGTGCACCCGACGCGGGGCATCAGACACGGGACCCTGGTCAATGCCCTGGTGCACCACTCCGCCCAACTCTCCACCGGGCTCGGTGATTACCGACCGGGCATCGTACACCGTCTCGATCGCAACACCACCGGTGTCATGATCGTCACCAAGAACGATGAGGCCCAGTGGAAGGTCGCCAAGCAGTTTGAACACCGCCAGGTCGAGAAGACCTATCTGGCCATCGTTCACGGGACACCCCAACTCACGGCCGACTGCATCAATGCCCCCCTGGGTGTTCACCCCAGGTTTCGGGAGAAGTATGCCGTCTGCACGGACCCCGATCAGGGCAAACCCTCTACGACCTTCTTTGAAGTCCTGGAGCCCTTCCGGGGCTATTCGCTCATGAAGATGATGCCGAAGACGGGGCGAACACACCAGATCCGAGTTCACCTGGCCCACATCAAACATCCCATTGTCGCGGACGACACCTACGGGGGCAAACTCGTCTATCTCTGGCAACTCCAAGACAAGGAGCCCGAAGCCCAAGACCCCGTCATCAGTCGCTGCGCCCTGCACGCCTTTCGGATCGAATTCACCCATCCCCGCTCGCAGGAAAAGGTTCGGTACGAGGCCCCCCTACCCGAAGACATGGAGACAGTCATCGAATTGCTCCGGCAACACCGGGCTCATTAGATTACCCATTATCGGAACGTCCCTTGGCGGCGATTCCACACACCCGATAAAACCCTGAATCCTACCGCCCAAAGAACCCGAAAGAGTTCAGTGCAAAGACTCTGCTGTCAATTTCACCGTTTCGCCAAACCTCCTCCGACAACGCGACGACATAGTCTGGCGTGTATGACGCATCACCACAGCGTCGGTCTAGTCCTGCTGTGGGAGATGAAGCGATCAAAAGCTAGATGGATCGTTGGCGCGCCGAGGGATCATATCCTCATCCATGAAGGACACATAGCAAAAGGAGCGTACTATGTTCAAGGCATCTACTGCCATGACCAGCAGCCCGATCGCCGTGGACAGGGAAACCTGCGTGTATGAGGCTATCGGCATTATGGTCAAAAACGACGTGACCGGCTTGCCCGTCGTCAACGCAGACGGAACGGTGGCAGGTGTCATCTCCGAAAAAGACGTCCTAAAACTGCTCTACAATGCCAAAGACCACGATGCGACCGTGGAACACTTCATGACCGAAGACGTCGTCACTTTCGATGAGGACGACAGTCTGATCGACATCACCGAGTGCTTCATTGCCAACTCCTTCCGCAGAGTCTTCATCACCTCGGGCGGAAAGATAAGCGGCGTTATCAGCCGCCGAGACATCATCAGGTACATCCTGAATCTCAGACAGAGAAAGCAGACGAGCGTCCGCTGATCCTGCTGCATTTTCGCGCTCGTGCTCAGCGCAGCGGTTCTCGTAATCGGACTTGAGAACGAATAGAGGAGAAGGGTTTTTCGGGTACGATTACGAACGAGTAGCCAGCATTTGATGCCGGAAGCCAGCCATAGCGACTTAGGACCCGCACACCCATAACTTACCGCTTCTCCATCTCATCTTCAGGCCGTCTTTGGCCGTTCCTCAATCGTAAAATCCTCAACGTAGGCACACTACGCCTCCGGTTTCGCTCAATCGATCACGACCAAATCCAACCTAAATCTGAGCGGATAACTCGGTAACGTATTGTCATGCACGTCCTTAATCCGATGTCACACTATCCCCCGTTTTCCCCGCACGACGCCGCTCCCGTTGATAGTCTCGCGGGGTGTCCATGTCCATCAACACCGCGGGAATCGAGACCGGCCACTCGCAGACCTCCGGGCCATGCGCCTGCAAGAGACCGCGCAGGCCAAGGCCTTCGTACTGAGTCATGACCTCCTCGAAGTAGCGCCGTGAAAACAGCATCGGGTGCCCCCGCCGTCCCCGGTAAAAGGGGACCAATATCTCTTGGGCGCAGGTGTCATAGGCCTGGAGCAAGTCCTCGACCAGGGCCGCGGTGATACGAGGTTGGTCGCCCAGGACCACCAGGGCCGCCTCACAGTCAACGGGTAGGACCCGCAGTGCACAGCGCAGGGAGGAGAGCATGTCCCCCTGGGGCTGCGGATTCGTCACCCAGGCAACCGGCCGATCCGCCAGGGCAGCGGTCACCCGGTCGGCATCTCGACCCACCACGACGCAGACATGAGACAGGGACGTCTCTAGGAGTTGGTCGACAATGTGACCAATGACGCTCGACGGACCCCAGGGCAAAAGCAGTTTCTGCGTGCCCATGCGTCGCGATTGGCCCGCGGCCAAGACCACCGCCGCAATCATGCTAACGGCCACGACGGGACCGCGCTGCGAACCAAGATGAAATCCACGCCCTTAGGGACCGGCAAGAAATAACTTGGACTTTTGAATGCCCAATTGCACCCCATCTTTGATCGCTTCTCAATCGCGAAAGCCGCGACGTAGTACTGCTACGCCTGTGGTTTCGCTCAATCGGGCGCGACCCAATATGGGGCACACTTGGACCCCAAATTGTCCAATTTATTTCTTGCCGATCCCTTACGGTCATGACCTCACTCGTAAACGGTGCAACTCGGGCCGCATCGGCATGGAGCGAATGCGCACGCCGGTGGCAGCCGCCACGGCGTTGGCGACGGCCGGGGCAATCGCGATCAGGGGGGTCTCTCCCCCACCGGCCGCGGGGATCTTGTGGTTGGCGACCAGATGAACGTCGATGGTGGGCATGTCTTCGAAGCGGGCAACCTGGTACTTGCCGAAACTCGGGTTCAAGATGGCCCCCTTGTCGAACGCCATGGCCTCGCGCAGGATCCCTCCCAACCCCATCGCGATGCACCCTTGCACTTGAGACTCCAGATTGGCCGGGTTGATGATCGGCCCACATTCGAAGGCCTCCGCTACATGCAGCACCTTGATCCGGCCGCGCCTGCGATCGATCGCCACCTCGGCACAGGTGGCCACGACCGAGTTCTTTTCGGTGCCACAGGCCAAGCCCACGCCCAATTCGGGTGTGATTCTCTGGCTACGTTCTTCCCAGTTGAACTCCTTGACGGCCTTTTCCAGGACCACTCGAACCCGTTCGTTGTTAAGGTGACTTCGTCGAAAAGCCAGCGGGTCCCGCCCGGCCGCAGCAGCCAGTTCGTCGATGAAGGACTCGCGGGCGAAGTTGTTCGCGGTGGCCGCCAGGCCCCGGTAGGCCCCCTGTCGCAGGGGCCCATCCGAGCCCAGGGTTCGGGCTCTGCTGTGAGGGATCGCGTAGGGCGGTTCCAAGGCCGAGCCGCCGGCATTGATATTGGTAAAATCCCATGCACACAGTCCCCCCTCGGCATTGACGCCCGCCTTGCACTCGATCAGCGCGGCGGGACGAAAATAGGCCCAGGTAAACTCTTCTGTACGGGTCCACTGCACGGCCACCGGCTGCCCCACGGCGCGAGCCAGACGGACCGCCTCCAGGGCCGCTTCCCCACTATGCTTGCCGCCGAATCCCCCTCCCATGTCGGGGACAATCAAGCGGACCTGCTCATGGCTGATACCCAAAGATCGAGCCAGATCGGCCCTGACCCGGTGCGGGTTGTCCGTGCCGGTCCATACCGTCAGTTTGTCCCCCGTCCACTGGGCCGTGGCGGACCGGGGCTCCATGGGGGCATGCTGCACATAGGCGACCCGGTAGCTTTCAGTCAGGACCTTGGTGGCCTCCGCGAACCCCGTGTCGAGGGAACCTCGCTGGTGTTCTCGTGGCCGTCGGCCGGGACGGGCGTTCCGTTTGAGATGGGCATAGAGTGCTTGACTGGAGGGCGCGGGGACCTCTTTCCAAGTAGCCGTCTTGGCGATGGCCTTTAGCGCTTCAGTCGCACGAAATGTCGAAGGGGCGACACAGCCGACAAACTGCCCTTCGCGGACCACGCGGACCCCCGGCAGGGCCCGGGCCGGCGTCAGATCAATGGCCAGGAGCGTGGCCCCGTAAGAGGGAGGACGCAAGATCTTGCCGTAGAGCATGTTGGGAGCGGTCTTGTCCCGGGGATACTGATGTCGACCGGTGACCAAGTCACGACCGTTGGGGCGGGGCACGGACCGGCCCAAGACATCCCCTGGGGCCACCTCGGTCAGCGTCACGTCGGCCGGGATCTGCGCTTTGAACACCTCGGCCAGGTCCTGACTCCGGGCCAGATCCGCGTAGCTGAGCGTCTGTCCGCCCTGTCGCTGGGTGATGACGCCGTCCCGGACCGTCAGGGTCTTAGGATCCACCTGCCATGCTCGGGCGGCCAGGCCTTTGAGCAGTTCCCGGGCGGTCGCGGCCGCCTTGCGCACGCTGGGGACATTCACCGGCGTGGTGCGACTGCCGGCCGTGATGCCGTCGTTGGGGACAAGGTCCGTATCGGCCATCACCATGCGGACCTGTTCCACCGGGAGGCGAAGTTCCTGGGCCGCCGCCTGGGTGAGTTCCGCCCGCGCCCCCTGCCCCTCTTCCACCTTGCCCGTCAAGACCGTGACCACACCTTGGCGATTGATCTGCAGGCGTGCCCCGACCGTGGCCGCGGGTCCGGACCCTCCGGAGCGGCGTTGGCCGGGGGAGACATCGGGTAGGACCGTAATCACGAGACCGGCCCCCAGCATTTGTAGGAAGAGGCGTCGACTAGGGTCAAACTCCGGTCCCTCGGCCCCGGCGGATGGATTCACGGGCGTTCCCCCTAGGAGAGTCTTGGGCTCTGTCTGAAAACTCGATCTGGCTTCGAGCGGCCCTTTCTCCGCCTGGCTGCATCCGGCTGCATCGACAATAGAACCAACATCGCCTGCTTCGCCGTCTTTGCCAGGCGAAAAAATGGCTCGTTCTCGGGCCGACGACGAGGTTTTCAGAAAGAGCTTAGCAGTCATTTGGAGGTTACCTCCGACATGAGGCGAGAGGCCCGACGAATGGCGTTCATGATTTTCGGATAGGCGCCGCAGCGACAGATGTTGGGGTTCATCCAGGAAATGATCTTCTCATCGGAGGGCCGGGGATCCACGGTCAAGAGACCCACGGTCCTCATGATCATCCCCGGCGTGCAGTACCCGCACTGCAGGGCCCCTTCCGCGAGGAAGGCCTCCTGGACCGCGTGCAGCGTCTCACCGGAACTTAAGCCCTCGATGGTCGTAATCGCCCGATCTTTGACATCCCCCACGTCCTCGTAGCAGGAGCGTACGGCTTCGTCCCCAATCATCACTGTGCAGGCCCCGCACTCGGACTTGCCGCAGCCATATTTGGTGCCCGTGAGATGCAACTCCTCGCGCAGCACGTCCAGAAGGGAACGGGACGGGTCTGTGATCAGCGTGGTCTGTTTCCCATTGACGGTCAAATGCATCGAACGTTCCATAAGCAACCTCCACTCGTCTTGCGAAATCGAGATCAAAAGCCTGTCAATCTAGCTCCGCCGCATTGTAGCGGAGGCACGCTAGGGCCACAAGGATCCGCAGGGCAATCGCCTTTTAGCGGCAGGTTCGCAGTAATTAGTGGGTCGGTGGGTCCGGGGATCGGTAGTGGGCAGAAGGAGAAGAGTAAATTGAGGATTGAGACGTGCAATTTGAGAAATGTGTTCGGATGACGATGGGGGCGTATTTAAGTCAATCCTTGCCATAGTGCAAACGCTCTGCGCATGGCAAAGCCGCAGTATAGGGAACGGCAAGAAATAACTTGGACTTTTGAATGCCCAATTGCACTCCATCTTTGATCGCTTCTCAATCGCGAATTCCGCGACGTAGAACGGCTACGCCTGTGGTTTCGCTCAATCGGGCGCGACCAAATATGGGGCACACTTGGACCCCAAATTGTCCAACTTATTTCTTGCCGATCCCATATTGTGTTCTTAGCAAGCATCTGGTCATTCGTCTATTTTGGGTTACCGATTGACGCCTCCGACAGGCTGGTTCATAATGCCGACGAACGATTCCAACGGTCCTTCCCCCTATAACCTCTTAGGAACGAATCGATGCACCTAACTCTTTCAAGCATTGGCACGCGTCTACCCACGCTGCTGCTGCTCTGCCTGGCGTCCTTGGGCTTCACCGGCTGCAAGGGCGATCAGGACAAGGTCGTCTTGCGATTCGGGCACCTGGGCAACGAGAATCATGTGTGGCATCGGGCCGCCCTGGAGTTTGCGCAGATCGTCAACGCCAAATCGGGGGGACGCATCGAGATCAAGGTCTACCCCAATGAACAACTCGGCAAGGAGCTGGACATGATCAATGGCATCCGAGCCGGTGTCGTGGACATGACCATCACCGGCGAATCGCTGCAGAACTGGACCCCGGCGGCCGGTCTCTGTGCCGTGCCCTACGCCATCCGCGACTCCGAGCATCTGGCCCGCGTTGTGGAGGGTCCGGTGGGAGAGGCGATCTCGGCCGAAATCCTGGAGCGGGTGGGGCTGCGCCCGCTGGCCTGGTTCGAGCGGGGCGCCCGCAACCTGACCTCCAACCGACCCATCCGGCATCCCGATGATCTCAAGGGCATCATCCTGCGCGTGCCCAATGTCCCCTTGTACGTCAAGACCTGGAAGGCCCTGGGCGCCAAACCGACACCGATGGCCTTTAGCGAGGTCTTCACCTCGCTGCAGCAGGGCACCGTCCACGCCCAGGAAAACCCCTACGCCCTGATCCTCTCCGCGGGTTTCCCGGAAGTACAGAAATATTGCAACCTGACCGAGCATGTCATTGGCTGGGTCTACGTCGTGATCGGTGAAGCGCAGTTTCAGGCCCTGCCCGACGACCTCAAAGACGTGCTCCTGGAAGCCGGACAGGCCATGCAGACGATCCATCAGCGCCTCTTCAAAGAGACCCAGCAGCAACTGATCGATTCCTTGAAGGAGCGCGGCATGATCTTTGTGGAGACCGATCGCGAGGCCTTCAAGGCCCGCGCCGAGGCGGCGGTCTTGTCCGCTCTGACGGAGCAGCAGCGGGGACTCTACCGGCAGATCGTGGAGATGGACTGAGGATGGGTGCAGTCGCAGTGAAACGTGGGTTGGATCACTGCCTGGTCGCCGGCGCCCTGCTCGCCACCCTGGGGATTGTCACGACGGTGACGATCCAGATCGCGGCCCGGCTCTTCTGGTCCAGCGCTCCCGCCTGGACCGAAGAGGCGGCTCGCTTTTTTTTTATCTATTCGGTCGCCTTTGGCGCCGGCCCGGCACTACGAGAAGGGGTCTTCGTCCGTGTTGATCTACTGGCACGCTTGCTGCCGGCTCGGGGCGCCGCCCTGCTGGAGGGCGGGGTGAATATCTTGGTCGGGTCGCTCATGACCCTGGTGGCGTGCTTCTCGGTGGGCTTTATCAAGCTGGGCTTGGACCAGCGATCTCCCAGTCTCCAGATCCCCATGGCCGTGGTGTACAGTGCCCTGTGCCTGATGGCCACCGTGACGTCGCTCTTCGCCTTCTCGGCCGCGCTCGGCACCTTGGGCAGATGGCGCAACGAGGGGCCGCCCGCATGATTCTGCTGATGTTTTCGGTCTTCTTCGCGACCCTGCTGCTGGGGGTCCCCGTCGCCTTCGCCCTCGGTCTCGCCGCACTGGTCTACTGTGTCGGGGCCCAGATTCCGCTGATCATCCTCCCCCAGAAGATGTATGCGGGCATCGACGTCTTTGTCCTGCTCTGCATTCCCGGCTTCATTCTGGCCGGTAACTTGATGAATGCCAGTGGGATCACTGGCCGCATTATCGCCCTCTGCAACGCCCTGCTGGGCCACGTGCGGGGCGGCCTGGGATTGGCCAACGTGGCCGCCTCGATGCTCTTCGCCGGAATCAGCGGCACCGCCGTCGCCGATACCGCCGCGCTGGGCGCCGTGCTCATCCCCGCCATGAAAGAAGAGGGATACGATACCGAATTTAGCTGCGCCGTCACGGCCTGTTCGTCCACCGTGGGGCCGATCATCCCGCCCAGTCTGCCCATGATCATCGCCGGCACCCTCACCGGCCTCTCGGTGAGCAAGCTCTTCCTGGCCGGCGCGCTGCCCGGCATCCTGCTCGCCCTGGGATTGATGATCACCTCCTGGGCCATCTCCCGCCGGAGAGGGCATCCTAAACACCCGAAGGCGTCGCTACGACAGGTGCTGCGGGCGCTGCGGCAGGCCTCCTGGGCCCTCTGTCTGCCCGTGATCATTCTGGTCGGCATCTTGTCCGGGTGGGTGACGCCGACGGAGGCCTCAATCGTGGCGGTGCTCTACGCCCTATTGGTCGGCACGGTAGTTTATCGGAGCCTAGGCCTGCGGGCGCTGCTGCGCGTCACCCAGGCGTCCGCCACCACCACCGCCTCGCTGATGGTCCTGGTCGGCTTTGCCAACCTCTTTTCCTGGATCCTTGCCAGAGAGCAGATCCCCCAGGCGATCGCAGCGACCCTGCTCGATCTGACACACAACAAGTACCTGATCCTACTGCTGATCAACGGGTTGCTGCTCTTGGTCGGAACCTTCATGGAGACGATTGCCGCCCTGATTATTCTCTTTCCCGTCCTGCTCAAGGTGGCGGTCAGCGTCGGGGTCGACCCGCTGCAGTTCGCCGTCATCGCCGTACTCAACCTGGTGATCGGCCTGACCACGCCCCCCGTGGGCGTCTGCCTCTTCGTCGCCGGTAGCATCGGCAATCTCTCACTGACCCGCTTGAGCATAGCCGTTCTTCCCTTTCTGGGCGTCAGCCTCATCGTCCTATCCCTGGTCACCTATGTGCCCGCCATTTCGCTGACCTTGCCCGGACTGCTTCAAGGCCATTGATGACCATTCGTTTTCGCAACGAAGACCCAACCTCCACTATTTGATAATGTCTCCCCGCGATTTCGCCGACACCCAGAAAAGTTTTCATCTTTTCTGGGGTACAGAATGAACGTTTCGATAGAGCCAGATGTCCTTTCCCAAAGCGTGGAAGAACCGGTGATCGGCAGGCGGCGGCTCAAGGTCCTGCTGGTTGAAGACTATCCCACCGTGCGAAATGCCATCGTCAAGGTCCTCAAATCCATCCACCTGGAGGTCGTTGAGGCCAAAAACGGCATTGAAGCCCTGCAGATCCTGGACAACCAGTCGGTCGACATGGTCTTCACCGATCTGGTCATGCCCGAGATGGATGGTTTCGAACTCTGCGAAGAGATACGTCGTAGACCGGCCTTCCGGAGGCTGCCGATTGTCGTCGTATCGACCCACCGCGACGCGGCCTACGTCATTCAGGCCCTGCGCTGCGGGGCCGATGACTATCTCAACAAACCCTTTCCTGCCTCTCTGGCCCAGCGCGTCATCGAAAGGATAATGAGTCATGCCTAGTGCGGCCACAGCGTCAACGAGCGGGACAGAGACGTCCAAGACACCCGTTTCACAGGAAGAGAGCATGGTGGTGCGGCTATCCCAGCTCGACAAGATGCTGGAACTGGCCGGCGAGGTGATCATCGTCAGTTCCAACCTCAGCGCCATCAGCCGCCAGACCAACACCGGCTCACTGGTCTCCAGAGAGATGTACGATAATTTCAAGGATCTGGCCATCACTTCCAACCGCATCTCTTCGGATCTACACCGTCTGGTGGTCGAAGTACGGACCGTTGACATGACCAATCTCTTCGGCCGCTTCCGTCGACTCACGCGGGACGCATCCCGTCGCGTGGGCAAGGCCGTTCGGTTTGAAGCCATTGGAGAAGACATCTTCATCGATAAGAGGCTGTCGGAAAAGATCCATGATCCGATCGCGCATCTGATACGCAACGCCGTCGCCCACGGCATTGAAGAACAGTCCGTGCGAAAAGCTGCCGGCAAGGACCCCGTCGGCACCGTTTCGGTGCGCCTTCTGAATGAGAACGACACTATCGTGTTCCAGGTGAGCGACGATGGGGCGGGCATTGATGTGGAGGCCATCCGCCGCAAGATCGTAAAACAGGGCCTGATCACCGAGCAGGCGGCGGCTGCCGCGAGCGCGGAGCAACTCTACGACTACCTGTTCAAACCCGGATTCTCGACGGTCGACTCGACCAGTCATACCGCCGGCCGCGGTGTCGGACTCGATGTGGTTCGAGACATCGCCAATCAGCTGGATGGTGACGTGCGCATCGAAACGGTCCCGGGCCACGGCACGACGTTCTCGTTGGTGGTCCCCAAGATCACCGCCGTCAACATCTCCGACTCACTCGTCGTCAACGCCAACGGCATACTTTTTGCCTTTCCCATCACATCGGTTATCGCCACTGCATCCATGAGCGCCGCCGCCATCACGACCGCCAAGCAGCAGGGTAAGGCGATCTTGCACTTGGGACGGCTGCTGCCGCTGTTCGACCTCATGGAGGTCTTTGGCGAACCTGGGGTGCAGTATGATGAGCAACTGCAGATCATCATCGTGGAACATAAGCACAGGAAGGTGGCATTGGTAGTGTCAGATTTTCTGAGTCCACAAAAAATCGTGATTTCTGAGTTCGGTGCCGGCCTCCGCGTCATCGGCCTCATGGGGACCGCGGTGCTGAGCGGGCGAAAACTGGCCATGGTCGTCGATTTGCCGCGCTTGTTTGAGCTGGCGCTCGGCGCCGAAACGGACTCGGCTGCAACCGTGCCCGAGCAGACGTATCAGCCATTTGGCGAAGAAGAGAGCTGTGAGGCCCAATCCAGCGAGGATCCATCCGAGACGAAAACGCCGACGCCGAGGACGAGTCCTGCCGCAGTCGCTCTTCCCACGGAGGCCCCTGACTCGGCCTTTCTCCTGGAGGTGGACTCCATGTTGGGTCAGGGCTAACGCGCAATAGTAGGGTAGTTAGGTCGGTTAGGTAGTTTTCATCTTGGGTGTCGATTTTTGTTGTAATTCGTAGTACTTCTGCCATCAGAA
>JADFMM010000352.1 GCA_022563885.1 Planctomycetota bacterium
GTCCGGGGCCTGACGGTCGGCATCGGGGGTGCCGGCTCAAAAGGCGTTTTGTATGTGGACGACATCCAGCTCGAGGGAGAGGCTTCGGGATCGCAGCAGGACCTGACGTGGTTCGAGGCCGAAGCAGCGGACATCCTCGGAGCAAGCTGGAAAGTTGTTGATGATCTGGCCTCTTCCGGTGGCACGCACATCGGCTCAGCGGACGGCGACGGCAATGAAAATGACGCTGCCCCTGGACCTGAATGGATTGCCACGTACAATTTCAATGCTGCGGGTGGCGTCTATAAGGTCTGGTTACGTAGTCAGGAGGCCGGCGGCAACTCCTTCTGGGTGCGGATCAGGACGGCTTCCAGTCAGAACGTTGAAGATCCTGATCAGGTCGGCACCGGTTGGGTGAGGTTTAATGGCTTACAAGCCCCGAACGGTTGGGCCTGGGATGAGGTTCACAACGACGATCCCAGCACGGTCGTGGTAAACTGGACTTTGGCGCCAGGGGCGCACGTTCTGGAAATCGGCAAGCGTGAAGACGGCACATTGGTGGATACAATCTTGATCACCAATGACCTTGATTAAAGCGTGTTGTCGGCTGCGTGTGGAAGATGGCCGGCCGCGCCAATACAGAGATGTAGTTTTTTGTACTTTCTCAGGGCCTGTACCGATGCTGTCGGTACAGGCCTTTTTCTACGATGGCACAACTTGGTGAATCTCGCTTGTGAAGGGTTGTCTGCGCTGATGCGGACCAACACTTAGGCGCCACCGAAACGCTACGCGGTGACTCCGTGGATCAGCGGGCGGTAGTGGGGGAATACCTTGCTCAGGGCTTGATTGTCCAAGCGCTTCTGGAGGACTTCAGCCAGCACGTCCCGGTAATCGATGGTCACTTCCAGATCCTGGCCTTGGAAGAGCTGGTCCCTCTGCAGCCCCGGCCACTTGTGCAGGACCCGACCGCCGGCAATGCCTTGGCCCATCAAGATCATGACGTTGCCGTGGCCATGGTCGGTGCCGCGGCTGCCGTTTTCTGCGACGACACGGCCAAACTCCGACATGATCACCACCGTGACCTGCGTTACCGAGTCCGCCATGGCATCGGCATGAAAGGCGCTTAGGCTACCGGCCAGATTTTCCATGAGTTCCGCCATCTGACCTTCGACCGCTCCCTGATCGCTGTGCGTGTCCCACCCGTCCATATCGATGGCGAGGGCCTCGACGCCCACGTCGGCCCGTATGAGGGCGGCCGAGGATTTCAAGGCGTGACCGAATTCCGTTTCGGGGTATTCCGCTTGGCCTCTCGGTTGGTAGCGCTGGAGATCGAGTGCATCGAAGAGTTTCAGGACTCTCTGCGTGTTGACCGAAGCCGCAGACAAGAGCGTAGCGGTATCCCGGTACATATCGCTCAAGATGCGGAGTCGCGCGCGTTCGGTGTCGGGATCGCCGTACAGTCGGTAGTCGGCTAGATCCCGGATGGGCAGCGCGCCGGGACTGCCGATCAAGCGCTGTTGAAGACCCGGCGCCACGCCAATGGCGCGAATGAGAGCGTCCTTCCGGTGCGGCTGGACACTCATCAGATGCCGGCCGATCCACCCATCTTTGACTATGGCGCCATGGGCTTGCCCCGATTCCATTGAGAACTGGGCATCGAAATGAGAACGCGTTTCATCCTTGGATCCACAGGCCTGCACAAATAGCAGGTTTTTGGCTCGATAGGCCTCCAGCAGGGGTGTCATCGCTGGGGGCAGGCCGAAGAATCCATCCAGGTCCGTCACCGCTCCCGGCCGGCCGCTGTCGGGTCGGGGTACGCCCAGGGCCGGTCGCGCCTCATAGTAGGCATCGTCGCCATGGGGTACGCAGATACTCAATCCGTCGCATCCTCCCCGCAGAAAGATCGACACCAAGATGTCTCGTTGGCTATTGTGCGAATCGGCGAAGGCAACGCGGGGAAAAGAAGGGCCTGTTAGAAGCGTCGCCGACGCGGCGGCGGTGGACAACATGAACTGACGTCTACTCAAGGCGCGATACTCGGGACAGCTCGTTCGGTCGCTGTGTCTCATGGTAGTACTCCAGGATCTTTCGATTAGAAAGTCGATTCCAATTCAAAATGCCTCCTTCAATACCCCTCAATACCATTGAAACGCCGGTGACGCGAGGGCCAGTCCCACGGTCTCCCTGCGGATAGCGGGGTCTTTCGGGTCGCGTGCCAGGTAGGCGTTCAGCGCGTCCCGCTCGCGGGAGGGCAGGGTACCGCCGAAGAAGGAGGCGTCGATACGGTCAAGAAACGCTTGCGGCGTCAGTGCTCCGTCAAACAGGGCGTCGTCGATGCGAACGATGCTGTTCTGGTCGACAAACCATGCCCCGAACGACCATCGACTCAGTAGGTGTCCACCCCAGTAGGCGGCCTCGGTGGGGTAGCCGTCGGGCGCGACCCAGTGGAAGGGCAGATGCCCCATCACCCGCAGGACGTCGGCGAGGGCCTCGGGTGCTTCGATCTCGGAGGGCAGCGCCCGAATGGCGGACATCATCAGGTGATAGGGACGCTTGAGTTTGGGCCTTGCCCGTTCCAGCCAGGGTCGGCCCAGGGATGCCCGGACCATCGGTTTGATGGCGCCCTTGGTTTGGACGTACACTTTCGCGACCTGTTCCACCAGCTCGGCCGGCGGGTCCTCGCCCCAGAAAAACTCAACCAGCTTCTGTCCGATGAATCGTCCCGTCAGGGGTGCTAGCTTGGGGTCGGAGGTCAAGATCTCCAGGACGCGTTCTCCGTCTTCGACGCCATTGCCAGAGGGGATGCGATGGCCCAAAACGTTTTTCACGCCGTAGTCGTGCATGTGAGGTTCGAAGCGAAAGACGCCGAAGTGCTTGCTCTTTTCGTTGCGGTCGACGTTCCATCCCGTGAAACAGCGAGCGACTTCCTCTATATCGTATTGCGTGTAGTGGCCCGGCCCCAAGGTGTAGAGTTCCATCAATTCGCGCGCGTAGTTCTGATTCGGCGCGGCGACATGATTGGAGACATTGTCGAGATACATGAGCATGGCCCCGCTTCGGGCGCTGGCGTGTAGCAATTCAGGAAAGCGTCCCAGCGCATGCTTGCGGATGACGTTGCGGTCGTCCAAGGGTTTGAGCAATTCTTGGGTATCCTTACCCAAGAAGATGTTGAAGTGGTCCGACCAAAACTCGACCATGCGTTGGTAGAGTTGCCGCTTGCTGTAGGCGCTGCGGGAGAGTGTGGCGGTGATGAACTCGACGACGGGCCTGTCGTCTCCCTGCTTTTCCATCATCATGAACATGTCTATTGGGGAACTGTTCAATGTGGTCAGCTTGGAGAGTGATCGGGCTAACGCATCATCCGGTATGGAGGCGTAAGCCAGGTGATAGTCCAGGTAGCCGTCGTAGCCCAGGGTCTTGGCAAGGTCCCATTCGTAGCGGTTTCCTCCGAAGGTGATTCGGCCCACGAGGCGGTGAAGGACCGGAGAGAGGGAAGGCGATGCCGCCAGGCCTATTTCGAGCGCAGCGTGCAGGATCGAGTGGGTTGGATTCATGTTAATACCTCCTTTTCTAGGCTGTGTCCCCTAGTGCCAAGAAAACGGGTCGTAGTCGTGCAGCAGTTCACTTTTTCTCCGCTGGATAATCTCCGCGCGATATCTCTCGCGATCGCGCACGCGGCGCCTGATCTGGGTGTAGTTGGGACCGGCCTCACGCGACTCACCTTCGAGCATGGTGTGTATCATGTCGAAACTCTGATCGAGGACCTTCTCCAGTTCTTTCGCTAACCTGTCACGTTCCTCATCGTCTTCGCTGAGCCGGAAGCGATTGGCCAAGAGTCGTGTTTGAATCTCCAGCTCGAAGCTCTTCTTGATGCGGCCGTACTCTTGCGGGTAGTGCTGTTTAGATTCGTTCAACTCATTCCTTGCCTCGGCCAGTTCGAAGCGGATTTCCAACAGCCTAAACTGTGTCTCCAGCGTTGCCCCGCGACGCTCGGCCAAGGTGGTGGCCGATTTCAAGAGGACGATGCCCTGCGGCAGTTCGCGTTGGATGAAGGCCTGGACCGCCTGGGTGTAGGCCTCCTTGGACTCGCGTCGGCGTTCCCGCAGCTCTCGCATGACCGCCTCGTCTTCTTCCTCCTGTGCCGAGGCGATCTGCCCGGACAGGGCCATGACGAGCGAAAACAGTCCGATGGTGGCCAGCGGCATGATCGTGTTTTTCTTCTTGGGGCTCATTGATTAATCTCCTTAATCACGGTCTTCGGTCCGTAGCGCCTACCACGCGAATGGGTCGGCGCCCAGGATCAGTTCGCTGAATCTGCGCTCTACGATAGCGTCTCTGTTCTCTTGCCGTTTCTTCAGAAGCGCCCATATGCGCTTGACTTCTTTTTCCACCTCTCTGGCCTCGATTTCTCGCATCTCCTGAGAGAGCCGAAAACCCTCTGCGAGATTCTCACGCAAGGACTTTTCGATTTGCCCGCGTTCTTTTTCATCCTCGGTTTTGTGGTACCGCTCTGCGAGGGTGTAGGACTTGAACTCCAAGCGGTGATACCCCTTCATCGCCTCGTAGATGCGAGGGTTGAATCGCTTGGCATCGCTTAGTTCGTGGGCGAGTTGTGCGAGTTCGAGCGCGAATTCGAAATGCCTGTGGATCGCCTCGGCCTCGGCCTCCGGGCCGGTGGCCGCTTGTTGGTAGCGTCGCAGCCGTTCGATCGCTTCGGGAAGTTCGCGTTCGAGGAACGCCCTATGTTCCGCCTTAAACGTCGCCTGCGCCTCTGCACGCAGTCGCTCCAACTTTTTAATTCTGACTTTCTTGGAAGCAGATTTTATAATTTGTTAAATTGTTCTTTTGCTATACTTTCCATCTCTTTGAGAGACAAAAATCGGTCCATCCTTTTTTCTCCCATACATTTTCAACACATCAATCAGTTTGCCAATAAGTTGATATCTGCACTCCTTAGCAAGAAGAAAATGCTATCAGATTGTTCAGATGTCCTGATTTCATTTTTTCTCCTCCTTCAAAAACGGCGACCATGAGGGATAACCATCCGTAGCAGGATTATTTGTTAGGTTTTTTAATCCTGTTCCATCTGAGTTCATAACATAAATCTCCCAATTTCCATCTCTCTGTGAACTAAAAGCTATCTTTTTTCCGTCAGGAGACCATGAAGGATCAGCATCATAAGCAGGATTATTTGTTAAGTTTTTCTGCTCAGTTCCGTCTGCATTCATAACGTAAATTTCCCAATTTCCATCTCTACCTGAATTAAAAGCTATTTTTAACCCTGGGGCGATGCTTTTCTCACAAGCTTCTGCCGTTCTTGCATTAGCTTTTGTTGCAATATGCATTCCAACTCTTCCGGCAAGCTGGTGCACGTCGTGCCATCGCCCTTGTACGTCCCGCCGGAACTGCCGCAGGCCGTCTCCAAAAGGATCTGGCAGGTATCGTCGGAGAAATTGCAACCGCCCAGGGCGGGGCAGGGGTCGCTCGCGCACGTGACCCCGGGAAGCTGAGGCGTTCCACCAGTGTCAGTACAAGTGGTGGCATCAATGTCCTGGCACGATCCGTC
>JADFMM010000101.1 GCA_022563885.1 Planctomycetota bacterium
TGAAGAAGAACCTGACCTCACTGAGGCTGGCCTGGGGTGCAATCCCCTGGACACTGTTGACGGTCACACGAACATGCTGGGCCGTGGCGCCACCGAAATCGATGGTATTGTTGTGTGCGTAACCAGCGGCACCCGTCGCCTCCGCCAAGGGCCCGACGCCGTCCAGAACGGTCCAGTTCTCGCCGTCGAGGGAGTGATCGATGACAACGTCTTTGGCGCCGAATCCCACGAAGGACTCGATGACCTGATTCGAGTTCCATATCCAAAGCTCATTGAGCTTGTAGGTCCGGTCGAAGGCGTACTCGATGGTGCCCGGGATACCCCCGCTGATCCACATGTCGCCAGCGATGGTGCCATGGAGATCATCCACCATACCAGAGCCGTCAATGGTCTTCTCGGGCCCGGAAGCACCGAAAGAGCTAGGGGCCGTCGCCGTGATACCGCTGATGGGAATTGAGAAGGGCTCGGCCGTGAAGCTCCAGACAGTGCCCTTGAAGGTGGTAAAGTCGGGCGCCCCATTGACTTCATCCACGCGCCAGTAATACGTCTGCCCAAAGTCGAGGCGGCCGGGATCCCATTCGCTCGTGTTGAGGTCCTGACCTACGATTGTCCCGAGCGGATCAGCCACACTGGCATCATTGACATCCTCAAAGCTCGTACCCATGAAAACGTTACGACTTGCCGCGAACTCCCCCGGCGTCCAAGTCAGGACCACGTCACGCGATACATCGCCGTTTTCGTCTTCCGGTTTGGGCTTGATGGCCATGCGGGGATCTAAGGCTAAGGGCCCAAGGGTAAAGACTGCAAGCACGTCCTCGTCAGTTAAGGCCTCGTCCCATATGGCTAAATCATCCACCATACCGTCAAAATATTCGGTGGCACCGAAGCCGGATCTACCCACGAACATCTCATTAGCCGTATTAGCCACATTAGCGCCTGCTATAACCGCGGTCTCCATAAGTGTGCCGTCAACATAAATTTTGAGTGTTTCGGTCGCACTGTCCCATGTACAAGTCCAATGAACCCATTGACCGACGACATACGCATTCTCCACCGGCACCGAATTACCCCACAGACCCCTTCCGTGGCCTTGCCACTCAGGTCTAAAAGTATTGTTTTCACCACTGGGGCGGACCATAACATTCCATCCGGGATTACTACTGTTATCGTCGCCTTTGCCCAGAAGCCTCATGAATTGACTCTCTGTGGCCGAATTCACCCATAGGGCAAACGTCAAATCAGGTGCTGATCCGACGACTGTGCCGAGGGTTATCGCATCTTGGTCTGATCTTGTCAGTACAAGTTTTCCGTCTGCATTCACCTCGGGAGTTCCACTGAAGACAGTGGCATCAAACGGGCCGGCACGGTTGCCGCCGGTGTCTCTCAAATCCCCGTTAAACTCATACAGGGCAACCAGGTCAGCCGAAGCCGTAACCGCCAGGCCGAGACATAATGCTGAAGCAATTAAACAAATCAATTTCTTACACATGATAGTTCACCTCATCAAAAAAAGAGTTTGGCTAATCCTTCTCTGGCGACATGCCAAAGCATCTAACGATGGCTCTCAATACACCCAACCTGCGTGGGCATGAGATGTCCTGTCGGGACTTGTAAAGGCTGCCTCCTTCCATAAAACGTAGGGTACTCAGTTGTTGTTTGCTACGTGTATTCCCTTAATAGTGGAATCAACTATTTTATTGTCGTCATTTTCCCCTTGGAAAGCAACGCCATTCAGCGAAAAAAACAGCCAATTCTTGGCAAAAACTACTGGAAATAATGGGTGTCAAGCAGTTGGCTGTTTCTCGGTCAGCTGTTTCCAGGGTATCATCATGGTAAGAAATGGGTACGATTCTCCATTTTCTGCTAAATTCAGGTGGGCGTCGCGTAGTGCGAAGACAGGTGGAACTGATGGAATATCGACCGTGCTCTTGGCAGAATAAACTCCCTGAGGCGAGAACGCCGTTGTAGGTGTCGGATAGATGAGTGCTAAACGTCGAGCAAGAACCAAGAGATCATCTCTGCCTGCAACGAAAGGCGTCCAGAGTCACAGCACCGCAAAGCGTTTGTCGGTGGATAAAAAAGTCATTTCCAAGGATATCAGGAAAAAAGTCAAGCGGGGCGCTAAGGGACGGGTGCCGCCCGGGCCCCTAACCGGCTGGCGCCTGTGGCTGTTTCGCCTTATCGCCGTGACTGTGGTTCCCGTTCTGCTTTTCGTATTGGTGGAGTTGTCTTTGCGCGCGACCGGGCAGGGCTTCCGGCCCGATGCGATAATCGAGTGTGAGGTAAACGGAAAAGCAGCTCTCTCTGATAATGTCAGATTTGGCTGGCGCTTCTTTCCCCGTCCTATTGCCCGAGAACTCGTGCCGTTCGTCTTCGCGGCGGCCAAGCCGGAAGATACTTATAGAATCTTTGTGCTCGGCGCCTCAGCCGTTAAAGGTGAACCCGATGCCGCATTTAGTTTCGGACGAATCCTACGGGTTTTGCTGGGGAATAAATACCCGGGGCTGAACTTTGAAATCATCAACGTGGCGATGCCGGCTATCAATTCCCATGTCGTGGTCGAGCTTGCCAAGGATTGCGTAAAACATGACCCCGATCTGTTTGTGGTATACCTCGGCAATAATGAAGTAACGGGTCCATACGGTGCGGGGAGCGTCTTCACACCGCTTGCTTCCAATCTATCCCTCATTCGGGCCGGCGTCGTCCTCAGATCCCTCAGGTTTGGGCAGATACTGACACGTTTCATTGAACGAGCGCACCCCGTGGGGAACAGGCCGGCGGTTTGGCGGGGATTGGAGATGTTTCTCGAAAAACAAGTCCGAGCGACAGATAAACGTTTGCAAAGCGGCTACCAACATTTTGCCAGAAATCTTAAGGATATCATCGGAATCGTCGGTAGCAGCGGAAGCAAGATGATTCTATGCACGGTCGGCAGCAACTTGAAGGATTGCCCGCCTTTTGCCTCCCTGCATCGGTTGGAGCTTGGTGCAGCAGACAGGACCCAGTGGGAAGAACTCTACCAGGAAGGTGTGTCCCGCGAGCAGGCCGGCGATCATGCCGAGGCGATCGAACGGTATCTGGCTGCCGCTGAAATTGATAGTCATTATGCCGACCTTCAATTTAGACTGGGACGCTGCTATTGGGCGCTGGCTAAATATGAAAAGGCGCGGGAACGGTACATTCGAGCGCGTGAACTGGACACGCTCCGATTTCGTGCCGACACCCGAATCAATGAGATCATTCGCGACTCGGCAGATAATGAGGCCCACGAAGGCGTCTACCTGGTGGATGCAGTCAGGACCTTCGAGAAGAACAGTCCACACAACGTTCCGGGCGAAGAACTGTTCTATGAGCATGTTCATATGAATTTCAAAGGCAACACCCTCCTGGCCAAAGCGCTTTTCGAGCAAATAGATGAAATACTTCCCGAACGGATTAGACGCGAAAGAGCGAGTGACCCTTCGTTGTTGACCGAGGCCGAGTGCGCCCAGCGTCTGGCCTATACCGATTGGACCCGCCACAACAATGCTTACAAGATTCTCAATTTCTACATCAAGAAGCCACCCTTCACAAACCAGCTTTACCATGAGGAGCGGGTGAGTCAGATGGAGAGGAAACTCGAGCGCCTCGAAGTCAACTTGACACCCCAAGCCCATAAGAATGCCGCGACTCTATATGAGCAGTTGCTCGAGAAAGAGCCTTCCGATATTTGGTTTCGTTGGCGATATGCCGAATTGCTGTCAGTCCATCTGAGGGACGAGTCGTCCGCTGCCAAACAGGTTCGCCTGACTCAAGAACTGCTGCCAAATTCCTATAGGCCGCACCTCTTGTTGGCGATGTCGCTGGAAAGACAGGGCCATCGAAATGAAGCTATCGAGCATCTCTGGAGAGTCATTCAAATCAAACCTACCAGCGCCAACGCCTATCACCGATTGGGAATGGCATATCACGCACAGGCTCGGATTGACCAGGCCATAAGGTGCTATTCCAAGGCGATTCGACTCCAGCCGGACAACGGCGGAGCTTACAAAGGGTTGGCAGTGCTGCTGTCTCGGCAGGGGAAGGTTGATCAGGCCGTAGACATGTTGCGTGAGGGAACACTCTCCATCCCAGACGATGCGCTTATGCATGTCAATCTGGGTGTTCTCCTGAATAGACAGAAACAGAGAGACGAGGCCATCAAAGAACTTCGCATTGCTTTGCAGATAGATCCCAATTCCACCGAGACACGCAGAATATTAGAATCGATCTTGAAAAGCAATTGAGGGACTGATTTGAAATGCTGAGGGACCGTCAGACTAAACTTGGCGATGTATTATTTATTGTTCTGATTTTCCGTATTTATGTCCATTGACCCTTTTTGCTCCCTCTCATTTGTCGTTGTTCCCTTCACCGTCAGTAAGGGTACCATCATCATTGAGAGTCTTCTTCACAATCCATTTGTTCAGAGCAATAAGAACAACCAGCACTATAACAAATTGCCATACAACTGCGCCCACATTGGAAATGTTGTCTTTGTCATAAAATGCCAGCCAGCCAACGGGGTTCTCTTTGTATGATTGAATCATGAACCAGACCAGTAAAAAGGCCATTTGAACCGGAGCAAGAAACTTAATCACGATATCCCACCATACCCCAATGCGGATATTGGAGTCTTCGTGGTTCAGCTGTTCTTCACGGAACTTCTTCACGCCATAGGGTATGACTGAAATACAAAAGAAAAGACCCGCCAGCATCAGAGCCACACCCCAGACCCAGTCCTGATTGTTGAGTACATTCATGGAAATGGCCGAAGGCACACCCAGCACAAATGTAGCGATACCCACAATTTTGATGGCTTTGACGCGGTTCACACCGGCATCTACAAAGGCGCGCACCATCACTTCCACCTGGGCAATCAGACTTGTGAAAGCGGCAAAAGAAAGCGTCATAAAAAACAGCAGCATGAATACCCGGCCGAACCCCAATGTCTTGAAAAGCTGCGGCATCCATACGAAGGTAATGCCGGCATTGCCATCTGAAAAAATGGTCTCCTGCATCAAATCTTCTGAAAAAGTGGCTCCGCCTTTTACAGCATCATCGAGTTTACCCAGACCGGAAAGTACCGAAGGATCAGTTTGTGCCTGCTCGATCAACTGGGGAACAACGGAAAATACCGTGCAAAACACCATGATACCCGCCATCAGGGAAACCACGTTGTTGGCAGTAGGCAGAATAAAGCCATTTAATGCGGTATCTTCTTTTTCACGCATATAGGCCGCGTAACAGAGCACGAGGCCCCAGCCGGCGCCGGTATCCCAGGCATTTTGTGTCAGGGCTTCGATCCAGATTTTGGCATTGAGTAAATTGCCCCAGTCTACACTGAACATATAAGAAAGCCCTGCGCCGGCCCCGGGCAATGTGAGGGCGCGTATCGTAAGTATTACAATCAGTACCAGCAGAGTGGGCATTAGGATTCTCACAATTTTTTCAATCCGGCCCACCCCTTTTACGACCACCCAGACCGCGAGTGTAATCATGATACCATGGGTCAGAACCGGCCAGTAAGAGTTGGTGAAGGATTCCCAGAATGCACCCGGGGTTGCTTCGGGAATTTCGCCCGTAAGGGAAGCAATGGTATAGCGGAGTGTCCAGCCGGCCACAACGGTATAATAAAAGGTTATGGCGGATGTTACGAACACACAGAATGCGCCCATCCATGCCCACCTGGGGCCCATCATAATAATAAAGGCCTTGATAGGACCACTGCGGGTTTTTCTGCCCATGCCGAATTCAAGCAGTATCAAGGGGATGGACCAGAGAAACAAAAAGACCACCCAGGCAATCAGAAACTCACCCCCACCGTTCTTGGCGACGATGCGTGGAAAGCGCCAGATGTTGCCCGTGCCCACGGCCATGCCCAGCATCACCAGCATCATGGCCCAGCGTGAACTGAACACGGCACCTACGGAAGAACCTTTACCAGATTCTGTTGTTGAGTCACTCATCTACTTAGCGGCGGAGGCGCAGAACTGGGCGTTTTGCTAGGTGCATCCCATTTCCCTGCATGGTTTCACGACTGACGTCGCTCTTTTTTAGTTCTCGTACGGAACCGTCTCTATAGGCATTGGGCCCGCTGGAATTCCCAGTTTGTCTTTCTCGGCTTTGACCATATTGCGTACGTCGCGTCGCAACTGGACTGCATCATAAACGATGCCATCTTTGATGGTGTACTTGATACCGCCTATCCGTTCGACCTCGCCGGTGTCGTCATTCAGCCGCACGGCGCCCGTGCCCCTCAGGACGTGAAGATTCGCCAGAGGGTTTTCGTCGACGACAACAAAGTCGGCTTTTTTGCCAACTTCGATCGAGCCAAAGTCCGCATCGATCCCGAGCTGCCGCGCCCCTTGCAGAGTGGCGGAATGCAGGACTTCGAGTTCGGAGAACCCTGCCTCACGAAGTAACTCCATCTCCATGATGTACCCGAAACCGTAAAGGTTGTAGGTATAACCGGAGTCTGAGCCTACCGTGACCCGCCCGCCGCGGTTTTTGTATTCGTTTACGAACTGCATCCACAGGCGGTAATTGTGCTTCCATTCGATCTCGTCATTCAGGGTCCAATAGAACCAGTAGGCACCGTGCGAATCCCGATTGGGGCGATACCAGTTCCAGAGTTGCGGCATCGTGTACTCCTCATGCCACTTTGCTCGCGCCATGCGCATCACGTCTCGCGTGGCGATGTAGGCCGTGAACGTCGGTGACAATCCGAAGTCCCGTTCCAGCAGTGTTTCCATCACCGTATTCCATTTTTCCGATCCCGGCGCGCTGGCCTGCTTCCAAAGCCTGCCAGCTTCGGCGAAGCGGTTTTGTTCATCCTGGTAAATGTAGTCCGATGGGTAACGCTGGATAATCCTGTCCTTGAACATCGCTTCAGGCAGTCCGTACCAGTGTTCCATGGACTTCAGACCGGCAGCCGACGTGTCCAGGACATTTGAGTGCGTAACCGCGATCTGCGCATGATGCATCGTGGAATTGAGTTCCAGCTTGTTGGCTTCGTCCAGCGCTGCAATAAGAATGTTCTCCGGCGCGCCTATGAATTTCACACCGGATGCGCCAAGCCTTTTCATCAGGCGGATCTGCTGCCGCGCCTTTTCGGGCGTATCGGGAGTCGCCTCGCCGATCGCCTTCCTGCCAAACATCGGATACACCTCCATCCGAGGCCCGGTAATTTCATTACGCGCACTGCGACGCGCCGTCTCGATGATCCACCTCGTGTTGTCACTTCCCACTGAGCGACCATGCGTGATGCCATGTGAAAGCCACAGCTTCAACACATATTCGGGCGGCACCCGCTGTCCCGACTTCATGGTGTGCAGATGCAAGTGTGTGTCGATGAAGCCCGGCATGATGTATGACCCGGAGAGGTCGATCTCCTCTCCACCGTTGAGCGCTGGGCGTTTGTCGGGATCAATCGCCAGCTTTGGCGCGCCGACAACGCGGATCTCCGCGATGCGGTCGTTTTCCACGACGATGTCGACCGGACCCTGCGCAGGTGCGCCCGTCCCGTCGATCATGTAGGCACCACGCAGAATCAGCCGCCGATAAGGCCCTTCACCTTCGCTACGCCGCTCCACCGGATCCGGCATGGGTGGGTTGACGGTGGTCTGAGTTAAAGCGGGAGACGGAATTGCCATCAGTGTTAATCCAAGCCACCAGAGCTTGGACCAATGTAGCATTCCAACTGATGGAAAATTTGATTCAACAACCATAGAAATGAGTATACGCCCGAGGGGATGGCCGGTCAATGGAAAACAGCCCTGGGGCTGTTGCATTGGCGTGTGCCCGGTCCGTTTGAGTCAAAATACAGGAAAGCGCGTCTAAATCCGGCCCACGATTTGGTCTGGACCGTAGTCTGAGACTGCACCGGTTGTGTGCCGATAGAATTCTGTGTTTGCTAAAACGTGGCCAGGTTAGCATGTCAAGATCAAGATACGACCCGTGTGAAACAGCTAATTCCCCGCACGTGGATTCCCAGTTCTGGATTGATTTAATTTGGGGTTAGAGATAGAATTAGTGCTTATGCCAAAACCTCAATAGTTTCGCTCTACCACACAAGAGAAAACAATACGAAAGGAGGGATTTACACTGATTGAACTCTTGGTTGTCATCGCCATCATTGCCATCTTGATGTCCGTTCCGATGCCCGCCCTGAGGTCTGCCCGAGATCACGCCAAAGGGATGCATCGTCTCAGCAAGGTGCGGACGCTTGGGTATTTGATATACATTGGTTTTCAGCGCATTCTACCAACCTACTTAGGCTCGGACTCTTAAACATGAACCCACGACTCTTCCACTTTAAACTTCCGTGCGTGATTGCCGCCATGATTGCGCTCTCTAACTGTAACGACGCATGGTCCCAGAGCACCACGGCGGAGGCTCGATTAGCCTCTTGGGAGATGCATCGAAGCTTGGAGGAAACATCGCCTTACAAAAATCTCAAATGGCGTGCTTTGGGACCCACTCGGCAAGGGGGAAGGATTGAAGCGATCGCTTGCACCGGTTCGACGATTTACCTGGGAGCCGGTTCTGGCAATCTTTGGAAATCCGTCAACAATGGCATCACTTGGACGCCGATCTTTGAGAAGGAATCCTCATTCTCAATAGGAGACGTGGCTTTGGCGCCTTCCAATCCTGATATCATTTGGGTCGGCACCGGTGAAACTCAGCCCCGTCATAGCGGCTATTCCTACTCGGGAACCGGCGTGTTCAAATCGATCGATGGGGGTGCCACCTGGCAACACATGGGCCTTGCCGAGACTCACCACATCGGCAAGGTATTGATTCATCCCACAAATCCGGACATCGTTTATGTGGCCGCCATCGGCCATGCATGGGGCGACAATCCCGAACGTGGCCTGTTCAAGACCATGGACGGAGGGATCCATTGGACTCACGTGCTCTCGATTAACGAGCAAACGGGAGTCGTTGACTTAGCCATGGATCCGGAGGATCCGGAAACGCTTTACGCCACGGCTTGGCAAAAAACGCGCTATAAAATGTCCGGCCTGGAAAGCGGGGTCTACAAGACGACGGATGGAGGTTCGAACTGGAAACGCCTGGGCGGAGGGCTTCCTGAAGGAGTTGAGTTGGGACGCTCCGGTCTCGCCATTGCCCCGACCGATCCCAATGTTGTCTATGCATTCATTGACAACCATGCGCCGACGGAAGACGGATTCGTTGGCGCTGAGGTTTACCGGTCCAACGACAAAGGGGAGAGTTGGCAGCGCACTCACGCAGAAAGTATTTATAAGGTCTACTCGGTTTACGGATGGAAGTTCGCTGACATTCGGGTAGCCCCCGACGATGAAAATGAAATCTTCATTCTAGGCAATCGTGTCTACCACTCGAAGGATGCCGGTAAGAATTTTGAAAGAATAGGGGAGAGTATTTCTCGTCTTCATGTGCACAAGACTCGCGCAATGCATCTCGATCACCACGACATGTGGATCGATCCCGAAAATCCTGACCGAGTGCTCCTGGGTAACGATGGAGGACTTTTCATGTCTTACGACCGGGGGACGACCTGGCTTCACATTAACAATCTTCCCATCGGTGAGTTCTACACGGTCCATCTCGACGAAAGCCAATCCCCTTACACTATCTACGGGGGAACGCAGGACAATGCTTCCCACATGGGTCCCCATACGGCACGACTCGTCGATACGCGCGAGGATGACTGGACACAGGTGTTTCTTGACCGTTGGGGAGGCGGGGATGGTTTTGTGACGCTTCCCGATCCAACCGACCGGGATTGGATTTACTACGAACATCAGCATGGTGACATCTGGCGAAAGAAACTGGGTGGCTCCCCGCTTACGGGTGCCAAAGGAGATCGGCAGATTCGAGCGAGATCCGAAGAAGGCGAGCCACGATATCGCTTCGGTTGGTACACGCCCTTCATCATCTCCCACCACGATCCCAAATGGTTGTATGCGGGAGGGAATAAGCTCCTCAAGTCAATCAACCGGGGAAACGACTGGAAGGAGATTAGTCCGGAATTCGCTGAGGATCCTGGATTGGGGAATCGCGGGCCGGCGCCTTTGGGTGTCATCACATCCGTATCCGAGTCGCGTCTTCAGCCCGGTTTAATCTATGTTGGACTGGACAACGGGCGGGTCTATTGTACGCGTGACGACGGCGGTGTTTGGAGCGAATGTTTCGAGGGCCTTCCCGACAGGTGGGTCAGCCGAGTCGAGGCTTCAGGTCATGAAATTGGGACGGTTTACGTTTCTCTAACCGGTTATCGTGAGGATGATTTTTCGACTTACCTCTACCGGTCCACCGACCATGGAGTCACCTGGGTTTCAATCGCGAACAACCTGCCCGCCGAGTCGGTGAATGTCATTCGGGAAGACCCCCGCGCTCCGGATGTGCTCTACATCGGAACCGACTTGGGGGTTTATGTTTCCACCGATCGGGGAGATTCATGGCAGTCCCTATGCGCGACCCTTCCCACCACGCCCGTGCATGATCTGGCGATTCATCCGCTTGCATACGAGTTGGTGATTGGAACTCACGGACGAAGCGTGTTTCTGCTAGATGTAAGATCCGTCGTGCAGGCATCTGATCAGGACCCCGGTATCCGGCGAGCTGTCAGGAAACTGGCGGAAGACTTTGCTCGGGACGCGCCTCTCCGGTCTCTAGGTCCCGCATTCAAGCCTGGTCGAGTCGCCGAAATTGCGGTGGATCCGATGTCCCGAAGCACTTGGTATCTAGCCCAGGGCTCGGGTGGACTGTGGAAAACCACCAACCGGGGAAACACTTGGAAACCCATCTTCGATGAGGGAGGCTCGTATTCATTGGGGCATGTCGCGATCGACACCAGAAACCCAGACGTCCTTTGGCTTGGAACGGGCGAGAACATTTCCAATCGAAGCGTTGGTTACGGGGATGGCGTCTACAAGAGTACGGATGGCGGAGAGACTTGGCGTCACGCCGGACTTCGTGATTCCCAACACATTGGTAAAATCATCATCGATCCGAATGATTCCAATACCGTCTACGTTGCGGCCGAGGGTCCCCTTTGGGCGTCCGGCGGCCACCGAGGACTTTACAAAACCACCGATGGAGGCCAGACCTGGCAAATTGTGCTTCAAATCAGCGAGAATACAGGGGTCACGGACCTGGCCATGGATCCCCGTGACTCAAAAACCATCTACGCAAGTTCTTTTCAAAGACGCCGCCGAGTCGGTCAGTTGATTGGAGGTGGACCTGAGTCGGCGATTTACAGGACCACGGATGGAGGGGAAACTTGGAAGAAACTCACGGAAGGGATTCCCACGGTCGACAAAGGCCGCATTGCCTTGGAAATTTCGCCCCAGAAACCGGATGTCATCTATGCCCTGATCGCAGCCGCTGGTGAAGCAAGCGGTTTCTTTCGTTCAGCGGACCGGGGTGAAACCTGGATTCAGAAAAGCGATTACAAGGTGGTCGATCCGCAATACTACGGAGAAATCTATGCCGATCCGCATCAATTCGACAAAGTTTACGCGGTGGATGTGAGAATCCATGTCACCGTGAACGGCGGAGAAACCTTCGAGGCGCTACGGTGGAATATGCATGTCGATAACCACGCCATGGTCTTTGATCCCGGCGATAAGGATCATCTCTTGGTCGGAAACGATGGTGGGCTCTACGAATCCTATGACGATGGGGAAACCTGGCGTCACTTCACCAATCTGCCGACCGCGCAATTTTACCGGGTCGCCCTTGACGATGCGGTGCCATTTTACAACGTTCACGGCGGAACTCAGGACAACGGGGCAATGGCCGGACCTTCGCGCAGCGTTTATCGAGCGGGCATTCGCAACAGTGATTGGATTCGAACGCGTGGGGGCGATGGGTTTCAATCCCGTGTGGATCTCGAAGATCCCAACCTTGTCTATACCTTGTCCCAAAATGGAGACCTTGGCCGGTTGGACCTGCGCACCGGAAGGACGGAGGGGATCCGGCCCAAGGCACAAGAAGGCGAATCTCCATTACGGTGGCACTGGGATTCGCCGCTCATCATGAGTCCGCATTCCGGCAAACGATTGTATTTTGCCGGAAACCGGGTGTTTCGTAGTGACGATCGAGGTGACACCTGGCAACCGGTCAGTGACGACTTGACACGCCATTTGCACCGGGATGCGTTGCCCATCATGGGCCGTGTCTGGGGCGAAGATGCCGTTCAAAAGCACCGATTCACAACCACACTGAGTGTGATTTCAGCGCTTGAAGAATCGCCGCTCAAGGAAGGCCTCCTCTTGGTAGGAACCGATGATGGTCTTTTACAGATTACTGAAAACGGAGGTGTTTCGTGGAATAGGCATGAGACCTTTCCGAGCATTCCCGACGGGACCTATGTCTCCGATGTATGCTCCTCGCGGCACGACACGGATACACTCTACGTGGCTTTCAATAATCACCAACGCGGTGACTTACACCCCTATTTGCTCAAAAGCGAGGATCTGGGAAAAACCTGGAAATCGATTGTCGGGAATCTTCCGAAACGTCACGTTCTCTGGTGTGTCATCGAAGACGCTGTGAATAAAGACCTGCTTTTCGTTGGGACGGAATTGGGTCTATTCTTCACGGTGGATGGAGGGCAGCGCTGGATCGCTTTGAAAAACGGGGCGCCCACTATTGCATTCCGCGACCTTGCGATCCATCAGCGAGAGCATGACTTGGTGGGAGCGACCTTCGGACGGGGTTTTTACATCCTGGATGATTTCACCGCCTTGCGTCACCTTAATTCCAAGTTGTTGGCTAGTGATGGCGCTCTCTTGTCCCCGCGAGACACCTGGATTTATGCGGAGATCGGTTACGTCGAGGCGGTCTTCGGAAATTATGCGACGCCCAATCCTCCTTTTGGGAGCACGCTTAGTTATTACCTTCGGAACGATTTGGCAGAAGGGGAGAACAACCGTGTCACGATTTTGATCGAGTCGCCCGACGGGACGAAAGTGCGAACGCTTTCCGCTCCCACTACCGCTGGATTGCATCGTGTTCAATGGGATTTGCGCCGGGAGGGAAGTCGTGAAGAGAGAACAGAGGGACCGCGACGTCGTTCCGGTCGCTTCCGCGGCAATCGCCCCTCTGGACCATTGGTCGAACCGGGTGAATACACAGTAAAGTTGCTTCAAGTGATTGGTGATCGAGAAGAAGTTTTGGGTGAACCGGTGAAACTCAAAATCCAAGCAATTCCAATGAATGGCGGCCCCGCGCTTGGAGCAAAGAGTCGGTAAATTTCCGATCCGTTCTCAAACCAACCAGATGGGTGAATCATGTCGCGTACACTATCGCTTTTCCGCTTGTTTGTTGTGATCGTCGCCAGTCTCCACTTCGCCAGTAGCGCAAAGGCGAGAGTGGCCCGCATCGAGATCCTGGAACGAAAACCATTCGCCGGGGGAATGGCGTTCGACGATGTGGGGCCGTACGAATTCATCCGCGGACGTCTGCACTACGCCGTACCGCCAGACAATCCGCACAATAAGATGGTTGTTGACCTACACCTGGCAAACCAAGGACGGTTGCGCGCCGACCTGTCGGTGATCGTCGACGGCCGGATGGTCGAATCCATTGGAGAGGACCCGCGAAACCAGAAGGGCGAAGTTTTGTTCTCGGGCGACTTCATTCTGCTCAAACCGCTCGACCTTTCGCGCGGCAATCATCGATTGCTGTACGACGTCAACAATCGCGGCAACCTACCGATGCTTTCGTACTACAACGACGCGGCCGGCTCGAATCGCCCACTCTCTCCAGCACACGCCGGCAACGGCTGGCTCATGCGCCAAGGGTTCAGTCTGCTTTGGAGCGCTTGGAATTGGGACGTTGCGAGCATTGGACGACAGCCTCTGCGCATCAACTTGCCCATCATTTTCGGTGAAGACGGCGAACCCATGACCGCGAGAATCAATGCGGAACTTACCGTACAAAGTCACGATGGCGTAACCGTCGAATGGATCGCTTGGGGAAATAGTCGCTGCTACCCGGCTGCCAAGGACGCCGTACCGGATGCCGTACTCACCGTTCGCTCGGATCCCGATGGCGAACGCCATGCTATTCCCCGCGAGAACTGGCAGTTTGCGATTGTAACTCCAGGGGGTGAACCGCGCTTCGATCCCGTGCATGTTTACCTGCCCGGCGGCTTCGCCAAGGGCAAGATCTACGAGTTGATCTACACGGCCAAACATCCGCGCGTCGTGGGGCTTGGCTTGGCGGCGACACGCGACGCCATTTCCTTCTTCCACTTCGATGCAGCGGACGATGTTGGAAACGCGAACCCGCTGGCCCTTAAAGGGCAGCCCGACCCACAGTACGCATACATATTTGGGATTTCGCAATCGGGTCGATTCATCACTCACATGATCTACCAAGGGTTCCATGTCGATGAGAAGAATCGGATGGTATTCGAAGGGGCACGGCCGCATGTCCCCGGTGCCGGCAAGGGAGGCTTCAACTATCGATTCGCGCAGACGACGCACCATCCAAAACATCTTCAGGGCAACTACTTTCCCGCGGATCACTTTCCGTTTCACTACACTCGGGACGGTGCCGTCCAGCACGATCCACTGGGCCAACCGGGTCGACAAGAGGGCGATGTGTTTGCGATGGCAAAACGTTTGGACAAGATCCCAAAGATCATGATCACCAATCATGAGGGCGAATACTGGACGCGATCGGCATCATTGGTCCATACCGATGTCGGCGGAAAATGGGACGCCCAGTTGCATCCGCTGGTCCGCGTTTACATGATCAACGGTGTCCGGCACGGCGCGCCCAGTCGCGGTGGACGACGCACGGCGGCCACATCGGAGCATCGTTTGAATCAGCTCGATCCCCGGCCGGTGGGACGGGCACTGTTGATAGCCCTGGATCGGTGGGTCAGCCGCGGAATCGATCCGCCCTCGAGTCGCGTCCCGCGCATCGACCGTGGCGAACTACTCTCGGCGGCCCGTCATCGAGACCGGATTCCCGCCATCCCCAGTTACCGAATTGACAACCTAGAATTCCCCGGTCTGCGTCACCCCGGTGTGAATCTCCGACCGCCGCGAGTCGATTACGGGCCGCGATTCTGGAACGAAGGCATTCAGACCTTCGTTCCTCCCCGGACCTACGGGCCGCGATTCGTAACCTTGGTCCCAGCCATGGATTCGGATGGAAACCCGATTGGGGGAATTCGATTGCCGCGGCTCTCGGTCCCACTGGGAACGTACCAGGGCTTCAATCCGCGACGTGAAATCGCCGGTGCTCACAACTACTTGAAGGCATTCGAGAGCTCGTTCTGGCCATTCGCACTCACTCACGATGAGCGAGCCGCGAAACGTGACGGTCGTAGTTCGATCGAGGAACGGTATACGAGCAAGAACGACTATGTGGCGAAGATCGAGCGTGCTGCCAGATCCTTGGTCGAAGAACGCCTGCTGCTGAAAGAGGACGAGACTGCGATTGTCGCCTTCGCGCGTTCGCTGGCTTGGCCCCCTCGCCCGACTGACCGGTGGCCGTTTTGGGAAACGGAGTGATTAGGCTACAATGCCACAAAGCCCATTCTGAGGGATTGAATCCCGCTCGCGAAGGAAATCGTTTCTACCAAAAGAAGATTCGGGAGCGCGTACCGTTCGTGGCCGGCCGACTTGAGATCCGCTGCCAACGGTACCATTCCGTCGATCCGGCGGTAGGCCTGTTTTAGGCACCTCCGCAGCCGAGGCCCGTCGACGGTGCGGCCGTCGCGGAAAAAGCCCTTTAAGTATGACTTTTGAAACGATCAAAACGTTTTGCCGGATAAATCAAGGAGTTTGGTTATGTCTACACGGATAATTAAGGAATATAACGGTTTGCCTCAGTTCGGGCGCCAGAGCGCCGTTAGCTGTGGGCTTTTTTGGTAGTGTACTTTGGGGTCGTTGAACCTGGCTCCGAGAAAAACAACCCGGGATTGTTTTTTTTACTTCAGATCCCGCTCGACCTCAACATCCAACCACTCCTGCAAGGCATCGAGAATCCGGTCCTTTTCTTCTCCCTCGAAATCCTTGATGCGGGTGGTGTGATTGCTCCCTCTCTTCACCATCTTCAGGGAATTGGTCCGCCCAGTTAGTTGCAGCGCGCTCGTACTCCATGGGTCCACCTTGCCGTAGATAAAGATCATGTTGCTGGCTTCAGTGGTGATCTACTGATGGATGTCCTGCATCGCTTCGGGGTCGAACACAGGCTCAGTTCCCTCGGGCGGGCAGTACTCGAAAGCTGCCTCGGCCCCTATCTTGTAGGTAAGCTTCTTTCCAGCCGAATACTCGTTGAAGAGGGGGAGCAGTTGCTCCTTCTTCTCCAGAACGAGCTTCCGGAACTCCCCATAGCTCTAACCTCTTTTCGTTGGTTTCGCGGTTCAGCCGCCGGGGTTTACAGACCGAAGCACTGGCCATCCTTTGCCACGGCCATGCCCGCACTAATGATACGAGCCGTTGCAGTACTGTTGGGATCAACTGCCGGATTGGTGTGATTGAGGTGCGTGAAAATGATCTTACGGCGCTGATCGGCGGGCAGTTCCTTGAGACGCCGAATGGTATCATCGATGAGCGGATGGGGGATCTCCGACATGCTACGGCCTGGGATTTCGCCTTCAGCGTAAAACGTGCCGTCGAGCAAGGCCACGTCGACTGACGCGATCGCGTCTTCGATCCGCCGCTCCCACAACTCCCACTTGTCGATGTCGGGCACGTATAGTAAACTCCGTTGCGGTCCTCGAATCAGGAAACCGAACGTGTCTGTGTATTCCGCACGATGGGGCACCGGCAGGGGCGAGACTGAAAGTTCCTCTCCCAGGATAATCGCCTGCTCTGCTTTGAACTCCTGCAATTTGATGTTCCCATTGTCAACCAAGAAATCCCAGGGGCCGTTGGTACGGAGGAACTCACACATCCGCGGGGAGCCGAACACCGGCAGGTTCTTGGCATCGTATGCTGGTCTGCCGAGGTGAATCAGGCCGGCGTAGTGGCCCGTATGGGCGTGGGTAAGGAAGATGCCGTCGAACAATGCCGGTCGCGGACCTTTGTCCTGGCGGGTATTCGGATGACCGCGAGCCAGTTCTACTTGTTCCCGCAGGTCGGGGGTCGCATCGATCAACCATCGTTTTCCAGTCCGCGGATCTGCGAGGAGCAGACTGGCGACAAGGCGTCTTCGATTCGTGTCGGCACGTGCGGCCACACAATGGGGGCCGGCACAACCGATCTGCGGCAGGCCACCATCCTGAGCACTGCCCAACACAACGACGTAGGGAGCATTTTCCGTGGCGAACTCCGCGCCATACAAGGCCCCGGTGACTACAGGAAAACCCATGAGGCACGAAGCCAAGAGCCACGTTCTTATTCGACACGTATGTTCGATAGTCATGGTAAACCTCGATGTGTGTGGTTCAGTTGACAAAGAGAAACTGTCGAGGTACTGGTCACGACATCTTGGACTTTTGTGGACGAGACCTCGTCGATTATCGCTGTTTTTAGCCTGTCTTCCAAGCCCTATTTCCGCTGGATTTAGGTCATCCAGGTCGTGAAAAAGTTCTCCCTGAAGCCTTCACGGACGATAACGGTGGCATGACTTCTACAATTCGAACCCAGCAAAGATATGATTATCGACTCCGCGATCTCGTTCGGTCTTCCGGCAACATCAAACACGCAACTCAACTTGGCGTTCCTCGTTCCACTGCTCACGGTTGGCTGACATCAAGTCAAAATGTCTACCACCAGAAAAACACTCCCTGTTTCGTATAGCGTTGGTGCATGTCTGCAAAATGACGCCACTCCTGATGCCCATCCAAAAAACTGATATTAGCGCCGTCCGGGTCTCTTGAATCCATATGATTGGTACCCTGGGCAAAATCAGCGAGACGATCCAGAGCCAGCCACTCGCCGTTCGGTCGCCTAATTACCGTGTCTAAAACGAATTCCATGCGAGAGTGATTCCCGACCTGTGTGGTTGTGTTAATAAACTGTCTTTGAGGATCCGGGTTCGTGCCCTCATCACCCGGTTCACCTGCGGCGAAGATGTCTCCGCGGCCTCCGCTGGTTTCCATGAGATAGGAGTAGCTAACCACTCGCCAGTGCTGCTGTCTTTCCACATCGAGGGTTGGCTCAGGCGTATCAATTCCTGAACTAAAAAAATTACGGAATTCGCTGTATCGCCAGTAATTTTGCTCGCTTGTGTTAATCGGATTGGAGGGACAACGGAATATCTTCTTCGTTCCGCCATTGCGGATAATAGCATCCGTAGCGAAATATGAAATATCCCACAGCCACTCACCGCCGCCAAATGTCGACACCGGCATCTTACTATCGTTCTCTTGGGCATACATGAGTAGAGACATGCTTTGCTGTCGCACCTGATTGCCGCAGACGGTTCTTCGGGTCTGCTCTCGAGCACGGTTCAACGACGGCAACAACATGGCCATAAGCACGGCAATAATACCAATTACTACGAGCAACTCGATAAGCGTAAAACCCTTCTTGGTACGTTTCATGAGGAGTTCCTTCAACTAATGAAGTCTCTTATCTCGATCCTGCACGTATGGATTAAAGGCGCACATGTCCCTGAAACGCCTATAATATCGACACTGTAGCAACTTTACCTGTATGTCAGCCAAGGCTTCGACGCAATACCGCCTATCAGAGACCCAATTATCAGATCTACTGTTAATAATGAGTACAAAGACCAAAGCAACCCCACAACGCTTTACTGTGGCGAGGGAGTTGGCCCGTCCACCGGCCATTTCGCCTGATTAAGTCCGTTTCGCAACTCAAAAATCCCCGGTAAAGTTGCTACAGTCTCGATTATCCTGTTTTCATAGTTTTCCAAGTACGGGCGACTATCCGTAAATCTGTTTTGCATTTAGTGTGAACTCAAAGGAGTCATGCTTTGGATAGAGTGCTGACCGCAAAAGCAAAAGCCTGATCCCCTGAGGTCTGGCAACATTCCATTAAAAATAATCCTGATTGAAATCATTCATCCCAATTCCTTCACTGCTCTCCATGCCTCCGCTACTGCAACATGCATATAAGAACTAAGGGCGGAGTCGATATTGGCGATGGTAATTCGGCCAAATGGTTGTCGTCCTTTTTTTGCGAGTCCGCGCATGTCGGGATCATAAAGGACTGAGCCACTATAAGCGTAACCATGTGCCCAACGATTTACGGTAATACTCTCAACATCCCTGTCGAATTCAAATAATGCCTTCGGTAGCATACCACTTAAATGCTCTCTAATTTCCTTCTCGTAATCTTTAAATTGCAGCCCTAGCATTTTGTATCTTACTTCGCGATATTGTTCAACTGGGGGTGCACCAACGGTTACTCCAGTCGGACAGCCTATCATCTGAATGGCACAAGGATCGTCAGGGGTCCTGGTATAATTATAGCCACCCATACTCACGGGAAAGTCCATCATCACCACTTGGTGCATATTTCCGGGTGACATGGCCTTCCCTATTCCCATCTCCTTCATTGCCCTCCAGTTCTTTAACCCCACTGTAGTGTATTGCAATGGGATCTTCGTTTGACGTCTCAATGCCGCATCTTGCTCTTTGGGAAGATCTGGAACGATGTGAGGAATCATCATGTTGTAACAGGCCATCACGACGCCTTTGCCTTGTACCCGATACGACTTGTTGTCATTGATATAGTTTACGAAAACATCACTCGAACTATTGGGATCGCCACCATGCTTTACATTAACCACGGTACTGTTTAATCTAATACGAACAATATTGCTGGATTTGTCTAACTCGGCATAATTGAATTCAGATAATATAATATCTTCAGCGTTATCTCCCTCTCCTACATCAGGAATCATCTTTTTCACCAATAAACGTGCAATGGTGGCATTGCCATCTGGAAAATGATGAATGTATTGGTCTTCTTCGTCAAAAATATATCCATGCGTTTTTATGTTTTTTTTATACGCCTCTTCGCCCATTATATCTTTCAGTGTTAAAGGATCTAAACCCAGGACTCCACATTCCAAGGCTTCTGCAAGGGTCAGTACGTCAGTTCCTCCCCC